>DNIP01000120.1:1748-6247 GCA_003499325.1 Oscillospiraceae bacterium | reverse complement strand
GAGTTCCTCGACGTCGTCGAGTATAACAACGACGAGTACATCATCCTGCTGCCCGTAGAGGGGGAGGATGAGGAGAAGAGCGAGGTCATGATCCTCAGGATCGAGTCCATCGACGACGAGACCGAGAATTACGTCGGTATCGACGATGAAGAAACCCTGCAGAAGGTTTTCGATATCTTCAAAAAGCGTTACGAGGATCAGTTCGATTTTGAGGAATGAGCGAGTTACCACAGAGGAAGGACAATCGATTAAAGCGATTTGATTATTCATCCAATATGGCGTATTTTATCACGATTTGTTGTCGCGACAGAAAATCGTTGTTGAGCAAAATCGTAGGGGGCGACGCTTGCGACGCCCCGCGTGTAGTGCTCAGCAGATACGGCAGAATCGTCGATCATTATATGCGGCAAATGGATCGGCAGTATGATAATATATTTATTGATCATGCTGTCATCATGCCGAATCATATCCATTTGATATTGATTATCAGCAGTGCGACCCCATCGGAGTATGATCAAATAATCCGTGTGGGATATTTCGGGACGTCGCAAGCGTCGTCCCCTACAAATCCCCATGCAGGGAAAGAGTTATCCGCGTCCGTTCAGCGTCAACATGAGATCGTTCCAAAATTCGTTTCCCTGCTGAAGCGGTACATCAACCGCGAAATCGGTCACAATATCTGGCAACGCGGTTACTACGACCACATCATCCGCAATGAGTACGATTATCCGTGGCTTTACATCAGCAACAACCCCGCTCATTGGGCGGAGGATCAATATTATATCTCATAGGTTTTGAGGAGGAAAAAATGTCAACATTCAAACGTTTATTACCCATTATCATCCTGTGTATTTTTGAATTCATCGTAGGTGTTTTGATCTTAACCAACGGTGAGTCGTTCTTCAGGGTGGCTTTCATTATCTTCGGTATTCTGCTGTTCGTCGTCGGACTGATCACACTGATCCAAAGCATTATGGCAGGCAGAAAAGGCGGTTCCATGCCGCTGTTCCCGATGATCGTAGCCCTGTTCATGATCGGCATTGGCGCGTTCTTTACCGCGGCTTCCAGCGCTGTACTGGCTGTTATGACCGCGTTCACCATGGTCGCCGGTATCATGATGCTCATCAACGGTATCTTCAAGGTTATTGAGTATTTCACCCTGCGCGGCGACGGCGTTACCGGCATCGGTCTGCTGCTGTTTGACGCGATCGTTACCATCCTGCTCGGTATTCTCCTCGCGTTCAATCCGTTCGCTGCTACGCTGGCAGAGTGGATCATCATCGGCGTTTCGATGATCGTTTCCGCTGTGTTCGACGTGATCGCCATGATTGTTCTGGCCATCAAATTCAAGAACACCAAGGTCGCCGTTGTAGAGGTCAAGGTAGGAAAAGCCGCTGACGGCGCAAAGAAAACTGTTGCTGCTGAAGGCAAAGAGGTTCAGAACGACGCTACTAAATAATACCGGTTTTCTTAGTATACAATAGATTCGTTGTTGCAAAAAGAGCAGCGCTGTAGTGTTGAGCTACAGCGCTGTTTTTTGTGCCAATGTATTGGGTTGGTTTGATACTTAGTATAAGGATTAGTATAACGATTCCGAAACAGGGGACAAATGTTTCTTCGCAATAAAGATAAAACCCTCAGGTTTCACTGAGGGTTATTTCTAAATTAGAAATATAACGTTATTCAAAACGTAGATGAATAATCTTTTGATTCGATTCATCACTTCTTGACACGCCGTTGATGAAGCGTGTTGTTCCATCAACATATCAAAAGGCGGAACTAAGACGCACGCGTCGACGCGCACCTATTTTTCTTTGGGGAAGAACTTCTCGTGGATGGCGGAGACAGCTCTGTCGGCGTCGTCCTTGTCGATGATGACGGAGACCTTGATCTCGGAGGTCGAGATCATGCGGATGTTGATCTGCTTGTCATACAGTGCCTCAAACATCTTGCTCGCAACGCCCGCATGGCTCTCCATGCCCGCGCCGACGATGGATACCTTAGCGATATCGTCCTCATAGTCTACGCCGCCCGCGCCGATGTTGTCGGCGAATTTCTCGCAGATCTCCTTTGCCTCGGCACCTTTGTTCTTCGCTACGGTAAAGGCGATATCCTTGGTGCCGTCTCTGCCGACGCTCTGTAAGATGACGTCAACGTTAATGTCTCTGGCTGCGAGCTTCGAGAACAGCTTGAATACCATCCCGGGTCTGTCGGGAATGCAGGTGACTGATAAGCGGGCTACGTCAGTGTCCTTCGCGACACCGCTGATAAGCATTTTTTCCATTTTTACCTTCTCCTTTACGATAGTACCGGGGGCCTTTGTGTAGGATGAGAGGACCTCGAGTTCTATATTATACTTTTTCGCCATTTCTACGGAACGGTTGTTGAGCACCTGCGCGCCCAGGGTCGCCAGCTCGAGCATCTCGTCATACGAGATCTCCTTGAGCTTCTTTGCGTCGGGCACCTTGCGCGGATCGGCGGTGAATACGCCCTCTACATCGGTGTAGATCTGACACAGGTCGGCGTGCATCGCCGCCGCGATCGCGACCGCGCTGGTGTCGGAGCCGCCGCGTCCGAGCGTGGTGATGTCGTCATAGCGTGATACGCCCTGGAAGCCGCAGACGACAACGATCTTTTTCTGATCGATCTCGCGCTTGATGCGGTCGGGATAGACCTGACGGATGCGTGCCGCGGTGTGAGCGGACGAGGTGAGGAAGCCTGCCTGCCAGCCGGTCAGGGAGATCGCGGGATATCCCATATCCTGGATGCACATAGCCAGCAGGGAAGCGGAGATCTGCTCGCCCGAGGTGAGCAGCATATCCATCTCGCGGTTGCTCGGATTCGCGGTGATCTCAGCCGCCTTCTCGATCAGGTCGTCGGTGGTATCGCCCTGAGCGGATACGACAACGACAACGCTGTTGCCTTGCTTGTAGCAGTCGGTAACGATACCGGCTACATTACGTACGCGTTCGGCGTCCTTGACGGATGTGCCGCCGAACTTCATTACGATCAAACTCATGTTTTTCATTACCCCCAGTATTAGTGAATAGTGATTAGTGATTAGTGAACAGTGATTGGCGGGGAATCCGCAACCGATTGTTGTCGCTTTACACTAATGCTATTCCGATATATTCAACTGGTCACTGATCACTGATCACTGACCACTTTTATAGGTCTCCGATGCGGATGACGGATTCGACGGTCATGCCGCTGAGCGCCGCTTTCTTTGCTTCGAAGTCGCTGAGCGCGATCGGCTCGGTGATGAAGGCGAGCTCGTTTGCGGGAGCGTTATCCTTAGAAAGGACATGGATCTCGCCGAACAGCGCCTTTGCCTTATCATATGCGGCATTCCTGTCATCTGCGACGCCGCGAATATACATTGCGCGCACGCTCTCCTGATAGGGGAGGACGGAGCTGTTGTCCGAATCCGCCCATGAGAGGTACTTGCGGGATTTGAGATGCTTGATGCTGTCCACGATATCCGCGACCACGGCAGACGCGGTGGGCAGCTTGCCGGCGCCCTTGCCGTAGAATACGACATCGCCGGTGCAGTCGCCGCGCACCATGACGCCGTTGAACACGTCATCGATGTTGGCGAGCTGGCTTTCATTGGGAACGAACATCGGCGCGACGATGATGTCGATGGTGTCCTTGTCGAGCTTCTTGACGGAGCCGATCAGCTTGATCACGCCGCCCCATGCTTCCGCATACTCTACGTCAGCCGCCTTGATATGCGTGATACCCTCGGTATGTACCGCGTCGGGATAGATGTGCTTGCCGAACGCGAGGGAGGCGAGGATGCAGATTTTGCGGCACGCGTCGTGACCATCGACGTCCGCCTCGGGATTGCGCTCCGCATAGCCCAGCTCCTGCGCGAGCTTGAGCGCTTCATCAAAGCCCATGCCCTCGTGGATCATCTTGGTGAGGATGAAGTTGGTGGTGCCGTTGAGGATGCCCGCGATCTCGCTGACGTTGTTCGCGACCAGACACTGGTTGATCGGACGGATGATCGGGATGCCGCCGCCGACCGCCGCTTCAAACATGAAGTTGGCGTTCTGCTCGGATGCGATCGAGAGCAGCTCCGCGCCGTACGCGGCGACCAGCTCCTTGTTGGAGGTGACGACGCTTTTGCCGCGGCTCAGGCACTCCTTGACGAACTCATAGGCGGGATGTAAGCCGCCCATGGTCTCGACGACAACGCGCACCTCGATATCGTTGACGATGTCGTTAAAATCCTTGGTGAATCGATCCGCATAGGGAGAATCGGGAAATTCTCTGAGATCGAGGATGTGCTTGACGTTGATCTCCTCGCCGATCGCGGCAAAGAGCTTTTGTTTGTGGGTATACAGGATCTCCGCAACGCCGCCTCCGACGACGCCGTGACCCATGATCGCTACAGATATCATAATACTCAGATTTCTCCTTATCTTATTTAACCGTTACCGTTGCCGTTTTCGCCGCCTTGGCCGCCTTGACCGCCGCCCTCGGAGCTGCCGCCT
>DNIP01000120.1:0-1677 GCA_003499325.1 Oscillospiraceae bacterium | reverse complement strand
CTCGGAGCTGCCGCCTTCGCCGCCCGAGGCTGAGCTATCCGCGCCCGAGGCTGAGCTGTCCGCGCCCGAGGCTGAGCTGTCCGCGCCCGAGGCCGAGCTGTCCGCGCCCGAATCGGCGCCGCTGGCAGCGGATGACTGTCCGGAGTAGGTCTCGCCGCTGTTGTTCGCCGCAGAGGGATCGTAGACCGCCGTGGAGTTTTCTCCCACCAGACCGCCTGCGGTATGCACGCCGGTGCAGTAGGACGGCATATCGTCCTCGGTATAGTAGCCTGTCGCGGTATCGGTACAATACGAAGCCGCCAACAGACCCGAGCCCTTACAGTAGGTCGCGGTCACGATGGTATCGGGCATCGTGAATTCCTTATACTCTTTGTTCTTGAGGTAGTTCGACATGACCTTCTGCCATACGATGGTGGACAGACCGTAGAAGTTGACGCTGTCGGGCTGGTCGTAACCCATCCAGCACGCGAGAGTGCAGTAGGGCGACGCGCCGACAAACCACAGGTCGCGGTCATAGTCAGTGGTACCGGTCTTGCCCGCGATATCCCAGCCCTGGATCTGGGCGTAGGAGGAAGCGGTGTGGGTCGAGGTCATGACGTTGTATTTCAACAGACGGTTCATCTTGTACGCCGTCTCGGGTGTGTACGCTTCGTTAGGCAGGTTGTTGCGGTTGTCAAGGATGACCTTGTCGTTCTGGTCGGTGACATAGTAGTAGGTGTACGGCTCATAGTACAGACCGCCGTTGCCGACATATTCCATTGCGGCCGCCATCTCACGAACCGTGACGCCGCCTTCCATACCGCCCAGCGAGAGGGAACCGACGTTGGACTTGTCCGCCTCGCCGAGATTCTTGAAGCCGAGGTTGTTGGTCGCCTGATCGTAGGCTTCATTGATGCCGACGAGCTCGAGCGTCTGTACCGCCGCGGCGTTGGATGACCAAGAGAGCGCCTCGGGTACGGTCATATACTGGTGATAGCCGCTGTAGGAGTTCGGAGGACCCGCAATAAAATTGCCGTAGCCGTCCACCTTCCATTTCTCGATCGGCTGATCCTTTGCCAGTGTGGAGTAGCAGTAAATGCCCTTATCGATCGCCATGGGGTAGGGGATGATCGCCTTGATGGAGGAACCGGGCTGGAGCTTGGAGTGCGACGCGCGATCCCATTCGAGGTTCCCTTCCTTTTCCTTGGACGATCCGACTGTCGCGATGACTCGTCCGTCATAGCCGACCATCGTCATCGCCGTCTGCAAGTCGTAGTCGTAATCGGTAGCCGATTTGAGCGCTTCCTTCTCCATCATCTCCTGCGCCTCGGTATCCATCGCGCAGTAGATCTTCAGACCCTCGGAGTAGAGCTTTAAGGAAGCGGCGTCCTCACTGATGTCATAATACTTCGCGAGGTCGCGGCACAGATCCCAGTACATCTGGTCGATATACCAGTTCTGGATCTTGGTGGTATCCTCTTCCTCGTCCTCGTTCTCGTTGTCGTTGTTGTAGCCGACGAAGGTCATATTGGCGGATTCCGCCATCGCGGTATCAAACTCCGCCTTGGTGAGCTTGCCCTGCTCATACATCTGATCGAGCACGGTCTCGCGGCGTTCCTTGTTGTTCTCGGGATAGAGCAGCGGATTCCAGCGCGAGGGGTTCTGGGTGATACCCGCGATCGCCGCGCATTCCGCGAC
>DNIP01000089.1 GCA_003499325.1 Oscillospiraceae bacterium | reverse complement strand
TACGCAATATTCGCGTGGTAGTCCAAGCCTACAAGATCCATCGTTCTTCCGTTGTCCACCAGTTTGCACAAGCCGCCTTGGTAGTTGCCGATTGCCCAATAAAGTTCTTTTCCGACCTGCGAAACCAAACCGTATTGCTTCAACTCGTTGCTGGTGGTCAGTTCAAAGCCTTCAATTTTTATCTTACCTTCCCAGTCCAACGGCACCACATTGATGTTCGACAGATTAAAGAGCGCACCGTCCGTCTTGCGAAGCAGGAAGTTGAAATGTCCCGGGCGGTTACGGCTGGCGTTAATCTCGCCTTGTATAAACTCGCGTCCCCACTTGTCCAGAGGCAGCGCATCCAGGTTGTCGCAGTAGTACTGACAGCCGTAGAGCCACAGATAGTCATCACCCACGGAGAAGATGTTCTCGATGCTCAGACGCAGAGCCTGGGTATCCGTCGTCGAGTCCACTTCGTTGAAATAGAAGAATGCCACATGCATGTTTCCGTCGGCATCTACCGTATAGAGGAATTTGGTGGTCGGCTCGTCTTGTTCGCCTTCGTCCGCACACATCCTGCGCGGAGCGTTGGCCGAACCGTTACCTTCTTGCACTAACGCAAGAGCCTTTGCGTTGTTCAGATTAACGCCTTTGAAGGTCAGTTTGCTGCTTGAACTTGGTTCGTCTTGACAGGAGACGAGAAATAGCATGGCACATACAATAATGCCAAGTACTGAAAGAAGTTTTGTGTTCATAATAAGTTAGTATTTATTCCGGCTCTTACACCTTTGCCGGGCTTGGGGTTTTATGAGTTGTTTTCGCTCGTTAGCCCTTTTGTCCTCTCTTGGATATCCATACAAAAAGCATGGGCTTTCTCGCTTGTTTATATTGGGTCTTTCGGGCTTCCACTCCCATTACCTCCAATATACGCAGAAAGTCCACACTTACGTGTGAACATTCGCTATATTAGAAGGTAATTTCAAATTGTGGAAGATGAAAGGCTCCTTTAATAAAGCAAATGCTTATTTGTATGTCGTTTCGTTCTTATTTATCCATCATAGGCGGTTGTTGTTTTCGTTATTTATTTGATTTTAATCGACCAAATGTGGTCGATACTTTCTCTGTCGGTGTTTGTCAGAGAGGGACGTGTATTTAGAATTACCGCGAGCAGTAACTCTCCCGGACTCAGTTCGTCCGAAAAGAAACTTAAACGGATGCTCCATCGTATGATGCAACATCCGTTTAGAGCCACTTCCCGGACTCGAACCGGGGACCTACGCATTACGAATGCGTTGCTCTACCAACTGAGCCAAAGTGGCGGCAGATTTACGATTTGACGTTTTACGATGTACGAATTTGTCAAAAGCGGGTGCAAAGGTACTACATTTTTTTGAAATATGCAAATTTTTTTGCAAATATTTTGCATTTTTTTTGCATATGTGGTATATTTTTTGTAACTTTGCACCCAAAAACAGATAAAACTCATATCTTTTTGGAGCTGATGATAAAAAAAACAGCACTCATATGGATTCTTTTAGTGCTCGGTTTGTGTACACATGCACAGACGCATGTGCACGTATATAATGAACAGATACGCACGTTACGCGTGGAGCGTGTGTTCCTTGCGCTGACGAACGGAATAGTAGATGGAACAGACGAAAGCAACACGCTGCATATATCGTTCGACGAGATGAGCCACGATGTGAAGATGTACACATACCGGGTGCAAATGATGGAATGGTCCACATCGCCTCAGGAAGGCATGCTGAAACCCAACGAAAGTCTGACGTCCGGCGAGTATCTGAGAGGTTTCACTACCAGAGACATAACCGATTACGAGCATTCATTCAATACCAGCCGCGAATATACGCATTACTGGTTTGATTTTCCGAATGAAGACATGCAGCTCACCAAGAGCGGCAATTACCGTTTGACGATCTATGAAGACGGCAATCCCGATAACAAAGTGGCGGACGTGGATTTTTGTGTGGTAGAGCCGCTGGTGAAGATGGCGACCAAAGTGCGCGCCAACACGGATATAGAGTTCAACGGGCGGTATCAGCAGGTGGATATAGAATTGGGGTTGCAGGAGTTTACAAGCCGCTATCAGCCGTCTGAGTTCCGGCTGTTGGTGACGCAAAATAACCGTTTGGACAATTGTGTGACGCTGACACAGCCGACTTATATTGAGCCGAACAGGTTGCGGTACATCAACAACAAAGCACTCATTTTTGAAGGCGGAAACGAGTATCACCATTTTGATGCATTCTCGCGTTTCTACGCCGGAACAGGAATCGACCGCGTGTTCCACGAGATGGGCGATTACCATGCTCCGCTTTTTGCGGACGAACTGACGACGGGCATTTATATCCATCGATTTGATGCCAACGGCCGCTATCTGGTGAATGCCGAGCGCACGAATGACCCGGACACAGAGGCGGAGTACATGTGGATCTATTGGACATTGCCGGCAGAGAAGCCTTGGTTTGACGGCGCGCTGTATGTGGGCGGCGAACTATTCCATAACGAGTTGGGACTTCGCAACCGAATGCAATATGACAACGAGACCAAATGTTATTGGCTGACAGCTCTGGTGAAGCAGGGCGGGTATGACTACCAGTACTGGTTTGTGCCCAAGAACGGCGCTACTACTATGCAGCGTGTGGACGGCAGTTACTGGCAGACAGAAAACGAATACGCTGTTTATGTGTATTGGCGTCCTTTTGGTGAGCGTTATGACCGTCTGGTCGGCATTCAGGTCATCAAATCCAATTAATAACTGAACTTTCCCACGTGGTCTTTGTTTTTATTTTCAGTCCAACACCCCAAAAGTAAAACAGAATACTATAAATTAAATGTAGGCATAAAAGCACTTAATGCCGTATGGTATTTGTATTACGGTAGTTCTGAGCCAGGTCATATTGTAGCCTTCAAATATTTTTAGATAATAACTGTAGATTGTTCTTTTGACAGGATAGTTTTTTCTTAGTAATAGTCATAACAAAACCACCTATTGCAGTTGGACAATAGGTGGTTTTGTTATGAAATAGGGTACTCTTACTTCGCCAAGCGAGCTTTGATAGCTTTGCTTTCTTCTTCGTAACCCGGTTTGTCGAGGAGGGCGAACATGTTCTTCTTGTATGCCTCAACGCCCGGCTGGTTGAACGGATTGACATCCAGCACATAACCGGAAATACCGCAACCGCGCTCGAAGAAATAGATGAACTGACCGATGTTGTACTCGTCAATCTTCTCAAACGAGATATGGATATTGGGCACACCGCCGTCCACGTGAGCAAGTTGTGTACCGAGTTCCGCCATCTTATTAACCTCATCTACGCGCTTGCCGGCGAGGAAATTGAGTCCGTCGAGGTTCTCTTCGTCGGTCGGAACAAGCACGGTCTTGTTGGCTTTCTCAATGGAGATCACGGTCTCGAAAATCGTACGCTCGCCGTCTTGGATCCATTGACCCATGGAGTGCAGGTCGGTTGTGAAGTCCACAGAAGCCGGGAAAATAGCTTTGTGATCCTTACCCTCGGACTCGCCGTAGAGCTGCTTGAACCATTCGTTCATCAAGGTGAACGCAGGCTCGTAGCTGACGAGGATCTCGGTGGTCTTGCCCTTGTTGTAGAGCATGTTGCGGATCGCGGCGTATTTATAGCAATCGTTCTTGTCCAGATCGGGATCGGCAAACTTGTCCTGCGCGTCCTTCGCGCCCTGCATCAGCGCGTCGATATCCGCGCCGGATACCGCGATCGGCAAGAGACCGACTGCGGTCAAAACGCTGTAACGGCCGCCGACGTCATCCGGAACGACGAAGGTCTCATAGCCCTCGCGGTCGGCGAGCTGCTTTAAGGTGCCGCGCGCCTTATCGGTGGTGCAGAAGATGCGCTCCTTCGCGCCGTCCTTGCCATACTTCTTCTCGAGCATCTCGCGGAATACGCGGAACGCGATCGCGGGCTCGGTGGTGGTGCCGGACTTGGAAATCATGTTGATGGAAACATCCTTGCCCTCACAGATCTCGAGCAGCTCCGCCAGCGCATTGGAGCTGATGGAGTTACCGGTGTAGTAGATCTGCGGCGTGTCCTTGCACAGCGCGTTGTAGTTCGGGGACTTGATGAATTCGATAGCGGCACGGGCGCCCAGGTAGGAACCGCCGATACCGATGACAACGAATATATCGGAATTTGACTTGATCTTCTCCGCGGCAACCTTGATGCGCGCGAATTCTTCTTTGTCATAGTCAGTGGGCAGGTTCAGCCAGCCGATAAAATCGTTGCCGAGACCCTTGCCGGAATGAAGCGCTTCATGAGCAGCTTTGACGGCAGGGGCGATTCCGACATATTCATCGGCTCCTAAAAAGCCCTGTAAATGCTTATCACTCAAAGTTGTAGGCATAAATACCCTCCTTATAATTCCCAAGAAGAAATATAATACCTCCATGTTTCTTTGCAGGAAATATACACACTTCTTCTTATATGATTAATAGCATTATACTATATTTCGGCGGGCTTTGCAACAATTTTATCCGATTTATTATGAATGAATTCTAAATTTTGATAGGAAATCAGCCGGAGGACACAAGATGTAGAGAACGAATTTATTGATATATCATATCGGTCACACGCGTATCGGCGTACCGAAAGCACGCAACTTCAAAGAGAATTGTAGGGTACGGCGCTTGTCGACGTACCGCGTGGCAGAAGCGTTGTATTCCTATCTCACGTTTTCGATATCAGAAACGCCCGTCATTCTCGGTACGTCGGATACGCGTATCCAAATGCCGTACCCTACAAGACACACGCCGCCATTCTTACAGCTTCACCATCGATTGGAACAGCAATTTCAGAATACTGCTAAAGCTCTTCTCCTCCACCGCTTCATCCGCTGTGATATTGAAGGACGCGATCTCTTCATCACCAAGGATGAAGCGCAGAGCGCCTACCGTATCGCCCTTTGCGACAGGGGCGGTGATGTTCTCGGGAAGCTCGAGCTTCTGCTGTAATCCCCCGCCCTCGCCCTTAGGTACGGTGAGATAGGTCGAATCATCGCATGAGATCGGCACCGTGTTCTGCATACCGCCCTCGACGGTGATCGGAGACAGCTCCTCCTCCAGGCTCAGCTCACGCGTCTCGAAGTTCGCGAAGCCGTAATCAAGCAGGGTCGCCGCGTCCTTGAATCGCCCTTTGCCGGTATCAGCCCCCAACACCACCGCGATCAGGCTCAAGCCGTTGCGCTGAGCGGTCGCCGAGATACACGAGCCCGCGTCGCCGGTGGTACCCGTTTTCAGCCCCGTGATACCGTCGTAGCTCTTTAATAGCTTGTTGGTATTGACGATCTGGGTCTCTCCCCCGCGCAGCTCATCGATCCAGATCGAGGTGTAGTCATAGATCTTTTCATGCTTGATCAGCTCGCGCGACATCAAGGCGACGTCATACGCCGAGGTGATGTGCCCCTCTTCATCCAGACCGTTACAGTTCTTGAAGGTGGTATCGGTCATCCCGAGCGCGGCAGCCTTCTCGTTCATCGCGGCGACAAAATCCTCCTCACTGCCGCAAACGAACTCAGCCAACGCGACAGCCGCGTCATTGGCGGAGGCAACGGCGGTCGCCTTGATCATATCATCCACGCTCATCTGCTCGCCCTCCTCGAGCCAGATATCGGAGCCGCCCATCGAGGCGGCATGCGCGGATGCGGTCACAACGTCGTCCATGTGGATCTTGCCGCTGTCGACCGCCTCCATCACGAGTGTCAGGGTCATCACCTTGGTGATGGAAGCACAGGCGCGCTGCTCATGCGCATTTTTCTCAAAAAGAATTTTACCCGAGTTAGCGTCCATCAATACCGCCGCGGGTGACGCGATATCGCCCTCGCTCAACGCGCCGACGGATACGGTCGGGATCAGCATCATCAGGACGGATAGGAAGATTGCGGTTATGTGTTTGATCTTCATAAAAAAGCACCTCTCTCATTATATCTATGAGAGAGGTACAAGAAACATGATTATATTATTCTAGGTTGGACGCAAGTAACGATTACCGTTGTCCGTTACACTTCATCCAACAAGCAAACCGCGGTCGCGGACATGCCCTGCATGGAGCCAGTAAAGCCCAAGCCTTCTTCCGTAGTCGCTTTGACGCTCACGGCGCTTTTCTTCAAGCCGCAGGCGACCGCGATATTGGAGCGCATCTCGTCGATATACGGTGCGAGCTTCGGCTCCTGCGCGCAGATGGTGCAATCGATGTTGTGGGGCTTAAAGCCGTTTTCTTCAATCAAGCCGACCACATCCCAGAGCAGCTTGGTGCTCTCAGCGTCCTTGTACTTCGGATCGGTATCGGGAAAATGCTTGCCGATATCGCCGAGCGCCGCCGCGCCCAACAGCGCGTCCATCACGGCATGGAGCAGGACGTCCGCGTCGGAATGACCGTCGAGCCCCATCTCATACGGGATCTCAACGCCGCCGAGGATCAGCTCTCTGCCTTTTTTAAAACGATGTACGTCATATCCGTGTCCGATTCTCATGTAGTCACAGCCTTTCTTAAGCCTTCCTTTGGGAAAGGAAGGTGTCACCCGCAGGGGTGACGGATGAATTGTATGATTTGATCGAGCGAAAGCGAGAAGCCTTTTATTTTCTCTTTTTGAGCATGGCTTCCGCCAGCGTGATATCCACCGGTGTGGTGAGCTTGATGTTGGAGTATTCGCCGCGGATCAAACGCACCTTTTCGCCGATCGCCTCGACCATCGAGCAGTCGTCCGTTACGGCAAGTTCATTCTTTTCCGCGTGCTCCATCGCGCGGCGATACAGCTCCTTTTCAAAAATCTGGGGCGTTTGTACCGACCACATGGCGGAGCGGTCGGGCGTGGATAAGATCACGCCGTTTTCATCGATCATTTTGACGGTATCCGTCACGGGAGTACCGGGCGCCGCCGCGCCGCATTCAAACGCCACATTGAGCACCTTTTCGATCTGCTCGGGGGTGATCAATACCCTCGCGCCGTCGTGGATCGCGTAATGCGTCACGCGCTTATCCGCCGCAAGAATACCCCTTTTGACGCTCAGTGTACGGGTAGCGCCGCCGGAGGTGACAGAGGAGACCTTCTTGAAGTTAAAGGCGATGTGCGCGATACTGTCGATATCGCCGGATCGCGCCACGACGATGATCTCGTCGATCAGACTGCAATCCTGAAACGCCTTGAGGGTGTATTCGATCGCCGCGCGGCCGTTGAGGGGGATCAGCTGCTTGGACATTTTGAAGCCCATGCGGGTGCTGTCGCCCGCCGCAACGATGATCGCGGAGGTAAATCTGTCCGACATATTATACCTGCTCCAAAGCCTGCTTGAGATCCTCGATGATATCCTCGGGATCCTCGATACCGACGGACAAACGCACCATGTTCGGCGCGATACCCGCGTCGATCAGCTGTTGATCGGTGAGCTGGCGGTGGGTCGTGGACGCGGGATGGAGCACGCAGGTGCGCGCGTCCGCAACATGGATGACGATCTTCGCAAGCTTAAGCGCTTCCATAAAGCGCACTGCGCCCTCCTTGCCGCCCTTGAGGCAGACGGAGATCACGCCGCAGGAGCCGTTGGGCATATACTTCTTCGCGATATCATAATACTGATTGGATTTCAGACCCGGGTAGTTGACGGACTCTACCTTGTCGTGGCTCTCGAGGAACTCGGCGGCGGTCTGCGCATTGGAGCAATGGCGCGCCATTCTCAGCGCCAAAGTATCCAGTCCCAGATTGAGCAGGAACGCGTTTTGCGGCGACTGCTGCGCGCCGAAGTCACGCATAAGGTGGGTACAGCACTTGGTGATATACGCCGCCTTGCCGAACTGCTCGGTATAGACAACGCCGTGATAGGTCTCGTCGGGCGTGGTGAGCATCGGGAAATCGCCGCTTGTCCAGTCAAAGTTACCGGAGTCAACGACAACGCCGCCCAGTGCCACAGCATGACCGTCCATATACTTGGAGGTGGAATGGACGACGATATCGGCGCCCCACTCAAAGGGACGGCAGTTGATCGGGGTCGCGAAGGTGTTGTCTACGATCAGCGGCACATGGTGCGCGTGAGCGACCTTGGCGAACAGTTCGATATCGACGACATCCAGAGACGGATTGGTGACGGTCTCGATGAACACCGCCTTGGTGTTGGGTTGAAACGCCTTGTCGAGCTCCTCGGCAGTGATGACGGGGCTTACAAAATCGAACGCGATCCCAAGATCACGCAGGGTCTTGTTGAACAGGTTGAAGGTACCGCCGTAGATCGCGGCGGAAGCGATGACATGATCGCCCGCCTTGGCGATATTGGTGATACTGATGAGGGACGCAGCCTGTCCCGAAGCGGTCAGCATCGCGCCGACGCCGCCTTCCAGAGCGGCAATCTTGCTTGCGACAGTGTTGAGCGTGGGATTCGCCAGACGGGTGTAGAAGCAGCCGTCCGCTTCCAGGTCGAACAGCTTGCCCATGGTCTCGGCGCTGTCATAAACAAAGGTCGTGCTCTGAACGATCGGCAGAACGCGAGGTTCGCCGTTCTGCGGTTCATAGCCTGCCTGTACGCATTTTGTATCGATTTTCATATCATTTACCTCCAACAAATGATTAATATATTATTACATTATATGAGGGGTGAATCTCTTAACTATCAACCCTCCGCCGTGAACACATGTGTCCACGGCACCTTCCTTAGGAAAGGGAGGCTTTTTGGCTTCGCAATGACAATTTGTATGGGCTTAAAACAAGCTCTTGAACCAGCTTGTGAGCGCGTCGGTGCCGAACACCGCTAACGCGATCAGCGCCAAGAACACCAATGCGGTGAGCACCTTGATCGTGGTGCGCAGGGCGGGGCTCATGGACTTTGCCTCTTCCCTCTCTGCTTTCAGGCGTTCGATCTGCGCCTTGATCTCGTCCATATGCGGCTCGAGATCATTGTTCAGCGTTTCGATGGTACCGAGCAGCTCGATCGCCTTGGGAAGCGCGGAAAACGGCACGACGATCGAGATATTGGACAGCTTGACGTCATAGCCCGTGACGATCTCATTCGCGACGCCCTGCGGATAGACATTCTCCTCCACATAAGGAATGTTCGCGTCCTTGAGCATACCGGTCAGCATCGCGCGCTCCGTGCCGCCCGCGATACACAGGCGGACAGGCTCGTTGATGTCCTCGATCTCCCTGAGCTTATGCTTACAGCCGTCAAACGGTAGGTTATCCCCGAAGCACAGCTGTTTACAGGTTTTGCAATACTTCATTGTTTTCTCCTAACAAATGATTATAATTCGTAATTCGCATTAAATCAATCATTCTCAATTTGATATTTTACCATAAATATTCCTGCATTTCAATAACAAAGGGCAGAAAAGTTTCACCTTCTCTGCCCTGTATCAAGATAGTTTGAGGTTGCCGCAGCCCTTGACCTTCGTGTCAAAGGCTCCGCAATGACGATTATGACGCGAAGATCGGCTGGAGCTGCTGCCCTTTGAGCGCTTTTTCAAGGCACTGCGGGATCAGATCGAAGTGCGCTACCAGCGAGTTCGGCTTTTTGGCGGGATCGTCCTGTGAGAACGGTACAAAGTACACGTTTTTGCGGTTGAGCAATTTGCCGATATTCTCAGCGGAAGCGCCAAGCGCATCGTTACTCGCCAAACACAGCACCACAGGAGCGCCGATCCTCAGTTGGGATTTGACCGCCATGGTAACAGGCGTATCGGTAATGCCCAGCGCGATCTTTGAGAGCGTGTTGCCGGTGCACGGCGCGACCAATAAGATATCGCACATCCCGCGCGGGCCGATCGGCTCAGCGCCGCTGACGGTATGGATCACGCTCTTTTGCGCAATATTCTCGATCCGCGTCACAATGTCATGCGCTTTACCGAATCTGGTAGATACGGTGTAAGCGTTCTCCGACATGATCGGCAGGATATCATAATCCCGCGACTCGAGCCGCGCCATTTCTTTGATGCTTTTATCCAAGGTGCAAAAGGAGCCGGTCAAAGCATAGCCCAGTTTTATCTTTTCCACCGTTTTCCTCCTTTATCCGGGAATCTCCTCTCGGTCGAGCAGATTCATGATGGTATCTTTGATGATGATTCCCGCGGTGAGGGGTGCTGTTTTTCCCGGCAGGGAGAGCGCGTGGATGCAGGAAATCTCCCGCGCCTTTGCCGCAGCAAAATCCACACCGCCCGGCAGGGACGCGAGATCGATGATGAATACATCCTCCCGCATCTCCCCGATCGCTTCTTTGTCGATCACCTCGGCGGGTACGGTGTTGACGACCACCCGGTACCGCGACCAGTCGAGCGCGGGATAATCCGCGGCGGTCATGCCGCTTGCGGATATCCGATCACGGTCAAAAGCCTTGCGAGCCGCTACGGTCACATCAGCGCCCATCATGTGAAGATACCGCGCCAGCACCTTGCCGATACGGCCGTAGCCCGTGACCAG
>DNIP01000179.1:7323-10937 GCA_003499325.1 Oscillospiraceae bacterium | reverse complement strand
CGGTGGAGCTGGGGCTCAAGCGCGAACAGGTCGCCAAGCCCACCGAGTTCTCGGGCGACGGCACCGTATCGACCAACAAGACCGTTGTCAAGAAAAAGAACAAAAAGCCCGGCCCCAACGACCCCTGCTGGTGCGGATCGGGCAAGAAGTATAAAAAATGTCACAAACCGATTGATGAGGGATACAAAAGTGAGTAAGGTTAGAACACGATTCGCGCCCAGTCCGACAGGCTTCATGCACGTCGGCAACCTGAGAACGGCGCTGTATGAATATCTGGTCGCCAAAAGTCAGGGCGGCACCTTTGTCCTCAGGATCGAGGACACCGATCAGGAGCGCTATGTCGAGGGCGCAGTAGACGTCATCTACAAAACGCTCAAAACAGCGGGCTTACAGCATGACGAGGGACCCGATATCGGCGGCGACTACGGCCCCTATGTGCAGAGCGAGCGCAAGGATATGTACCTGCCCTACGCTGAGCAGCTGATAAAAGAGGGCAAGGCGTACCGCTGCTTCTGCACCAAGGAGCGTTTGGAAAAGCTCCAGAATGAGACCGTCGGCGGCGGCTATGACCGTCACTGCCGCGATCTCAGTGAAGAAGAGATACAAGAAAAATTGGACGCGGGCATCCCCTATGTCATCCGACAGAAGATGCCCATCGAAGGCTCCACCACCTTTACGGACGCGGTGTTCGGCGAGATCACGGTGGACAACAGCGAATTGCAGGACCAGATCCTGATCAAGCAGGACGGCTACCCGACCTACAACTTCGCGAACGTCATCGACGACCACACCATGGGCATCACCCATGTCGTGCGCGGCAGTGAGTATCTGAGCTCCACGCCCAAATACAACCTCTTGTACGAGGCGTTCGGCTGGGAGATCCCGACCTATATCCATCTGCCGCTGATCAACGGCAAGAACGAGGACGGCTCTGTCTCAAAGCTCAGTAAGCGCCACGGCTCCACCGGCTTTGAGGATCTCATCAAGGAGGGCTACCTGCCCGAGGCGATCATCAACTATATCGCCCTGCTCGGTTGGTGCCCGAAGGATAATCAAGAGATCTTCACGCTTGAAGAGCTGACCAAGGTCTTCGATATCAGCGGCATCAGCAAGAGCCCCGCGGTGTTTGACTACGACAAGCTCGAGTGGTTCAACGGCGAGTATATCAAGGCGATGACCAACGAGCAATTTGTTGAGATCTGCACCCCGTACTTCAAAGAAGCGCTGGGCGATACACAGATCGACTATCTCAAATTAGCCGCGATCCTCAAACAGCGCACCACCAAGCTCACCGATATCCCCGAGAAGATCGACTTCTTCGCGGCGTTGCCGGAGTATGACAAGGAGCTGTTCGTCAACAAAAAGAGCAAGACCAATCTCGAGAACGCGCCCGTGATGCTGAAAGCGGTATATGACGAGCTGTCCGCCTTGGAGAGCTGGGATCACAATTCCATCCATGACGCGCTGATCGGCTTGGCGCAAAGGCTCGAGGTCAAGAACGGCACCGTAATGTGGCCGGCGCGTATCTCCGTGGCGGGCAAGACAATTACCCCCGGCGGCGCGATCGAGATCCTTGACATTCTGGGCAAGGACGAGAGCCTGAGAAGAATGGCGCTCGGGCTGGAGAAATTGCATAATAGACCTACTGAGTCAAGTCTCACCGAATTATTCAATTGATAGATATACAGCAGAGGGATATGAAATGACAGAAGATAAGAAAATCGTGGATAACACCGAGGAGATGTCCTCGAACTTTATCCACACCATGATCGAAAAGGACATCGCCGAGGACGGCGACTATGCGGGGATGAAGGTGCACACGCGCTTTCCTCCCGAGCCGAACGGCTACCTGCACATCGGGCACGCCAAGGCGATCTGCATCAACTTCGGCACCGCGCTGAAGTTCGGCGGCGTCTGCAACCTGCGCATGGACGACACCAACCCCACAAAAGAAGATGTGGAATATGTAGACGCGATACAGGAGGATATCCGGTGGCTGGGCTTTGACTGGGAGGATCGCTTCTATTTCGCGTCCGAATACTTTGACAAGATGTATGAAGCGGCGGTCGAGCTGATCAAAAAGGGGCTCGCCTACATCTGCGAGCTGACCCCCGAGCAAATGCGCGAATACCGCGGCGACCTCTCCACTCCTGCCAAGTCCCCCTACCGTGACCGTCCGATTGAAGAGAGCTTAGCGCTCTTTGAGAAGATGAAGAACGGCGAGGTCGAGGACGGCAAAATGACCCTGCGCGCCAAGATCGACCTTGCGTCGGGCAACTTCAACATGCGCGACCCGGTCATCTACCGCATCAACCGCTTGCACCATCACCGCACCGGCGACAAGTGGTGCATCTACCCGATGTACGACTTCGCCCACCCGATCGAGGACGCGATGGAGCACATCACCCACAGCCTGTGCTCGCTCGAGTTCG
The DNA here is from genome assembly GCA_003499325.1 of Oscillospiraceae bacterium. Lineage (GTDB taxonomy): Bacteria > Bacillota > Clostridia > Oscillospirales > Acutalibacteraceae > Ruminococcoides. Next base: position 8,505 of record DNIP01000179.1, on the reverse strand, counting down.
AGGATCACAGACCGCTGTACAACTGGGTGCGCGACAACGTCACCCTGCCCTCTAAGCCGCGCCAGATCGAGTTCGCGCGACTGGGCATCAACCACACGGTCATGAGCAAGCGCAAGCTGCGTGCGCTGGTGGAGGAGGGCTACGTCAGCGGATGGGACGATCCGCGTATGCCCACGATCTGCGGTCTGCGCAGACGCGGCTACACGCCGCAATCGATCCGCAATTTCTGCGACCGCATCGGCGTGAGCAAGGTCAACTCAACCGTCGAATACAGCTTCCTCGAGCATTGTCTGAGAGAGGATCTGAACCTGACCGCACAGCGCGTGATGGTGGTGCTCGACCCTGTCAAGCTCGTCATCACCAACTACCCCGCGGGGCAGAGCGAGACCTTCCATGTGGAGAACAACCCGAACAATGATGCCGACGGCACAAGAGAGGTCACCTTCTCTCGCGAATGCTGGATCGAGCGCGGCGACTTTATGGAGGAGCCGATCAAGAAGTACCAGCGCCTGTACCCGGGTAACGAGGTGCGCCTGAAAAGCGCCTACATCGTCAAGTGCACGGGCTGTAAGAAGGACGAGGACGGCAACGTCGTCGAGGTCTATGCGGAGTATGATCCCGCAACCCGCGGCGGCAACACGCCCGACGGAAGAAAGGTGCGCGGCACCATCCACTGGGTAGACGCCGAGAACGCGCTCGACGCGACCTGCAACCTGTATGATAACCTGTTCAGCGTCGCCGACCCCGAGGCGGACGGCAGGGACTTCCTCGAGTTCATCAACCCCGATTCCCTCAAGGTCGTCGAGGGCTGTAAGGCAGAGAAGGCGATCGCCGACTTTGAAGCGCCCGCCTACTTCCAGTTCATGCGCACCGGCTACTTCTGCATCGACCCCGAAAGCACCAAGGAGAAGATGATCTTCAACCGAAGCGTGAGCTTGAAGGATGGGTTTAAAAAGAAGTAGGACTTCTTTTAGTGAGGAGTTAGGAGTGAGGAGTTAGGAGTTATTGGAACGCTGACGCGTTTTGAATTGTAATAACTGCTGCAAATAAACAACGCTTGCAATTCTAAAAAAGAGTTGCAAGCGTTTTGTTGTATTCAATTATGATTATAAATCAGGTGTGGACGGAGTCCACCATCAACTCCTCACTCCTCACTCCTAACTCCTAACTTACCAAAGCGCT
>DNIP01000179.1:2570-7101 GCA_003499325.1 Oscillospiraceae bacterium | reverse complement strand
CAGAACGGCAGTCCCGCAATGCTGACGCCGCGTGCGGAGTAGCCGTCGGCAGAGCCGCGCATCAGCTCCTTGACCTTCGCGGCGGTGTCGGAGGAGAGCATATCGACGTCCTTATTCTTGTTGATGGTGATATTCAGCTTGTTGATCAGGTTGCCGTCGTCGTTGACAATGTAGGGTGACGCGGCAGTACCGCCGTTAGCAACGGAGGAGGCGATCATCGCCATGAGCATCGGGTTCGCCAGATCCTCCTGCTGTCCGATGCCCGACCAGGCAAGGCTGTTGTTGCCCATGCCCGTCGCGTCATAATGGCTTTTGGCGATCGGAATTTCGCTCATCATATAGCTGTCGTTGTTGAAGCCCAGCTTCTCGGCGGTGGCTTTCATTTTTTCTTCTCCGACCTGCACCGCGATCTGAGCAAACGCGCAGTTGCAGGAGTTGGCAAAGGCTTCGGAGAAGCTCTGGGTGCCGTGGGCGGACTCACAGGTGATCGGGTTGCCGTCCATGTCGATCGACCCGTTGCAGGTGAAGCTCTGATTATAGATATCAGGGATATTCTCGATCGCCGCGGCGGCGGTGATGATCTTGAAGGTCGAGCCGGGGGTGAAGGTCGAGGACACGACGTTGTCGAGATACACGCCGTCATACTCGCTCTCGTTCTCCTCGGTGATGGTCGGCGGATCGGCGGGATCATAGCTCGGGGTGCTCACGTCGCAGAGCACCTCGCCCGTCTTATAATTGTAGACGACGCAGGCGCCCTTATGACTGCCCAGCGCCGCATATGCCGCGCGGCAGGCGTTTGCGTCCACCGTCAGGCTGATATCGCTGTTGGGGCGCAGGGATTCGGGCAAGCCCGCTCCGACGATGAAGTTGTAGCCCGACAGATTCGTGCGGTAACGGCTCTGGATGCCCGTCGAGATATTCAGGCTTTCATCGCCGACGACGTGCAGCAGTGCTTCACGCGTGGTGCTGTCATCGGCATAATAACGCTTGCCGTCCTCGCTGTGCGCCAGCACGGCTTTGTTGCGGTCGGTGATCTTGCCCGCGTTGCCCAGATCGGCAGAGGACGCCATATGACCGTTGAAGGGCTGCTGCACCCACCTGTTATGATTGATGACGGTGATCACGCCGAGGTAGATCGTGCCCGCCAGAAAGGCGAAGGTCACGAACCACAGGATCAAGGAGCGGGTCATGATTCGCTTCATCTCTCAACACCTCGCTCTCTGAGCACGCTCTTGGGGATGCGGCGCTTGGCGGCATAGGTGCGTTCATCCGCCGCCTTGATAAAGGCGAGCAGTCCCCAGCACGAGATCATCGACGATCCGCCCGCGGAGAGGAACGGCAGGGTGACGCCCGTGAGCGGCAAAATATCCGTGATACCGAAGATATTCAATGCGGATTGAATGACCATCAGCCCTGCCGCACAGCAGGCGGAGATGGCATAGAAGGAGGAACGCGAGCGGGTCGTGATCGCTCTTGCGTAAAACGCCAGCGCAATGATCGCGAACGCCAGCGAAAAGGCGATAATCAACCCGAGCTCCTCCGCGATCAGTCCGAACACCAGATCGGATTCGGACGCGAAGATATATTTGAGATAGCCGTTGCCGGTGCCCACACCGATCAAGCCGCCTGACGCCATGTAGGACATCACGCGCACCTGCTGATAGCCGCCGCTGTCCTGCGTATGCTCCCAGACGTGTCCCCACGCCGAGAAGCGGTCGGCGACATAGGGCTTGACGCTGAGCACGACGAACACGGCGAGCACTGCCGCGGCAAGCGCTAAGATGACGGTTTTGAAGTCACCCGAGCGCATGAACGCAATGAGCAGGAAGGTCATGAAGAAGATCAGTGCCGTGCCGAAGTCGCCCATCAGCGCCAGCGCGCCGACGCATATGGCGGAGAAGATGATGAACTCGATGAAGTTGCGCTTGGTCTGCAATTGATCCAGCGCGGAAGCGCCGACAAAGATGAACGCGATCTTGACAAACTCGGAGGGCTGTACGCTGATGCCGCCGATACTGATCCAGTTCGCCGCGCCGTTTGTCACGCGGCCGAACACCAGATTGATTGCCAGCAATCCAACCGAGCCGATCATGATCCAGAGTCGCCACTTGGTAACGCGGTCGGGATCCTCGATGAACTTGACGATCACCGCAAAGACGATCATGCCGATCGTCATCGCGACAAGCTGTACGATCGAGGAGCGCACCTCCTGCCGCACGAGCAAGAGTATGCCCATGCCCGATAGGAAGCACGCCAGCGCCTCGAGCTCGAAGTTGACGCGGTTGAGCGCATAGGACGAGATGCAGAAGAACGTCCACATTACGAGCTCCATCGCGCCGAACACATACAGCGGGATGAAGTTTTGCACCTCGTTGGAGAAGCACGCCTCCACCGCCATGAACAGGTGGAAGAAGGTAATCAAAATCATCAGCTTATAGGGCTTCAAGGAACCTTTATCCGACGCCTTGGAGAAGAACCACGAGGGGCGGATGCGCTCCTGATATTCTTCACCGCGCCTGAGCACCAGAGAGGTATGGCCGATGTCGATGACGTCGTTGATATTCACCTGCGTGCGGCCGCGGGCGGGCTCACCGTTGACAAAGGTGCCGAACTTAGAGCCGATATCCGAGACGAACCAGCCCTCCTTACGGCGCAGAAAGACGCAGTGATCGCGCGACACGCTGATATCGGACACGCGAATGTCGGAGCCCTTGCTCCTGCCGATGGAGTTCTCCCAGAACAGCACGGGGATCTGCTGACCCGTCTGGAGCAGCTCGAACATTACCAGCGGCTTCTCGGGACGGCGGTGCCGCCTTGCGGACGCAAAGCACTGGTAGATGATGATGACCGCGTAGATGGGCAGCAAAGCCCGCAGCGCGATGACCGAAATATCCAAAACCGATTGTAGATTCAAGCGCCTCACCTCCTGTAGCAATCTGATTTCTCGCGTGAATCCTCTTATCACGCGCAAATACGGCTGTGTTTCCCAAAGAGAAACCGAATCACGATATATGGATCATTCTACTATACATAGGGTGAAAAGTCAAATGAAGGAACTGTGAACAATGCGGCGTTTCAGGCGCGAAATCGGTCGGTTTTTTGATGAAGAAAGGCGTGCAATGCTCGCCCCTACAAAACTGACCACTAATCACTGACCACTAATCACTGATCACTAACCACTAACCACTGACCACTGATCACTGACCACTGACCACTCATCAAAACAGTCCCCCGAACCGAAATCCGAGGGACTGCCAAAATGCGATATTAGTAGATGATAACAGGGCTGCCGGTGGGGATGCTGTAGTAGATGTTCTGCACCGCGTAATACGGGGTGTTGACACAGCCGTGGGAGCCGTTGCCCTTATAGATCGGGTTGCCGTAGGACGAGCGCCAGCTCGAGTCATGGATACCGTAGGAGCTGCCGATGAACGCCATCCAGTAGTTGACAAAGGAGCTGTAGCCGGCGCCGTTGAGATAGATATCGGTGGACTTGCTCAGGATCTCATAGTAGCCCTTGGGGGTGTCGTTATCACCCTTGTTGCCGGTGACGATCTCGGTGGACTCAACCTGTCTGCCGTTCTTATACGCCCACATATGCTGCTGGTCGATGCTGATCTCGATGTAGGTGTCGCCGACATAATCGCCGTACGCGGTGGAGGTCACCTTGGCGCTCTTCTTGTTGCTCGTACCGGTCACGGTGCCATCGCTGTCCACATAGATCGGGCGCACACGGAAGTAGTAGGTCTTGCCGGGGGTGAGCTTGGTGGTATTGTAGTACAGGCGCGGGGTGGTGAACAGCTTGACAAAGGTCGAGTTGTTCGGGCTGGTGGAGTAATAGACCTCATAATGGGTCGCATAGCGATTGGCGTTCCATGTCAGGTTCACTCTACCCAGTCGCGAGGTGATCGAATAATCGGGCCCGCACAAGCCTGCGCGGAACATGATCGAGCCTGCGTCGGAGCTATAGGAGGTATCATACAGCTCTCGAAAGCTCTTGACGCGATATTTATAGAAGCGGCCTTGGGTCACGCTTTTATCCGTGAACGAGGTGTTGCGGTTGCCGCGGATGACCTTGTAGAGAGATTCCACGCCGCCGACGGTGCGGTAGATGCGGTAGCCCGTGGCGCGGTAGTTGTAATCCCACTCCATCTCGAGCACGTTGGAGGAGCGCCACTTGGTCAGCCCCGTAACCTGAGCGGGCTGGGTGGCGGTCTTTTTCAGGGTCGGCTCACCCTCGATGATCTTGCCGTTGTGCTTGATATAGGCAGAGACCTTAAAGTGATACTGTGTGCCCTGTCGAAGCGGCTTGACGTTGCAGGAATTGGTCTTGACGTCGGCGAACCTCGAGAAGTTCTTGTGATCGTCGGCGTTCAGATAGTACACATAGTAGCCGTCGGCGCCGGGCACCTTGTCCCAGTTGAGCAGACAGCGGTCGCTGTCATAGCTGTCGCGTGAGATATTCTTGACCTTGCCGACTGTCGGCGCGGGCTCTTCGGTGGGAGCCTGTGTGGGAGCAGTAGTTGGCTCC
>DNIP01000179.1:273-2462 GCA_003499325.1 Oscillospiraceae bacterium | reverse complement strand
TCGTTCCGCTCAGCGCCTACCGCGGCAAGCTCCTGCTGATCGGACGCTGCATCTGCCGGTGCGGCAGCTTCCTGTAATCCCGCCGCGGAAAAGCTGGCGCTCCCGATCGCGGAGAATACGAGTGTCAGCGCAAGCACCAAGCTCAGCAGCTTAAATGTACGTTTCTTCATACTAACCCTCCTCAAAGTTAGGACAAAACCCCTGCGGTGCAGGGTATGATATGGCTTTCACCGGACGGTGATACACCGCCTATAATACTATATTATAGCACGAAACAGCGCGTTTGCAAGGGATAATACAGAAAAACACAAGTGAATCTCATTCTGTCAGCAAATTGAAACTAAGGTTACAAGTTGTCATTCTGAGGCTCTGCCGAAGAATCTTAACGTGCTTACGTCGTAGGTTTTACTGCGCCTTATCGGTATCATCCATCGGAAAAAGAGCACTGTAAGATCCGTCGCCGGACACGCGTGTCCGCTCAGGATGACAGGTTTATTTTGACGAAGCCGCCGCGATCGTTTCCTTGAACGCTTCTTGCGAGAGGACGTTGTAGGACGAGATATCCGTGCCCTCCTTCGCGTAATAAAACGTCAGGGCTTCTTTCTCGAAATACAGGCGAAACACATTCCCGTTCTCGACGGGACCGAACAAGGTGCGGTTGCCCACGGTAACGTCGATCAGACCGCCCTCGACCTTCCATCGTTTGATCGTGCCGTCGTTTTTCTCCGTGCTGAGCGCCATCACGCCCGTGCCGTCCTCATTGAGAGTGATCTCGGAGCTGTTGCCCTCGCCCAGATCGACGAGGTAATCGCGATAGTCGTCGTGTACCATCGCAAAGGCAGTATACCTGCCGACGTAGCTGAGGCTCTCGCCCGAGGCGGGCTTAGCCTTTTGACTGCCGCAGGCGCCGAGCGACAGGATCAGCAGTACCGCAAGCATCAGGGCAATTATGCGTTTCATCATAGTCATTCCCTCCCCTATCGTTGTGCGACATATTCGCGCAGGCGGGCGTATTGGATCTCGTCGATCGTGACCTCGATCTCCAAGCCTTCGGCGGTGTATTCTTCATGATGGAGCACCGCGGATTGGCGGAGCTTGGCGGCAATGCCTGCCTTATCGAACGGCAGCAGGAGCTTGACACGCTTGAGCTTCTTGGGCAGGTTTTCCTCGATCGCCTGCAGCAGCTCGTCGATGCCTGTGCCGTACTTGGCGGAGATATGCACCGCGCCCGAAATGCCGCTCATGTTGTCGGTGAGCAGATCACACTTATTGAGCACAGGGATGATCGGTTTATCTAAGCTCGACAGAGAAGCCAGCAGATCGCGGGTCACCTCGAGGTGCAGGCGGCTTTCCTCGCTGCTCGCGTCACAGACATTGAGGATGATATCCGCCTGTGCCGCTTCCTCCAAGGTCGATTTGAACGCCTCGACCAGGTGGTGGGGCAGCCGTCTGACCAGACCGACGGTGTCGATCAGCATGACCGATACGCCGCAGGGCAGCTTGAGCGCCCGCGAGGTCGGGTCGAGAGTGGCAAAGAGCTTGTCCTCGCTGAGCACGCCCGCGTCGGTGAGGGTGTTCATCAAGGTCGATTTGCCCGCGTTGGTATAGCCGACGATGGCGACCGTGATGACATTGTCCTTACTGCGGCGGGAGCACAACTGTCTGCGGTGCTCCTCCACGTCGCGGAGCTGCTCTTTGAGGGTCTCCATCCTGCGCTTGATGTGTCGGCGGTCGGTCTCGAGCTTGCTCTCACCGGGGCCGCGCGTGCCAATGCCGCCGCCCAAACGCGACATCTCGACGCCCTTACCCGTCAGGCGGGGCATCATGTATTTGAGCTGAGCGAGCTCGACCTGGATCTTTCCCTCGCGGGATCTCGCGCGCAGGGCGAAGATATCGAGGATCAGCATGGTGCGGTCGATGACGCGCACGTCGGTTGCCGCCTCGATATTGCGGATCTGGACGGGCGACAGCTCCAGATCAAAGATGATCAGGTCGACGTCCTCCGCCTCACAATAGTCCTTGATCTCCTCCAGCTTGCCCGAGCCGACGCAGGTGGCGGGGTCGGTATGCTGGAGCTTCTGGGTGATGGACGCGACAGGCTCTGCGCCCGCGCTTTCGGCTAGCTCAAACAGCTCCGCAAGCGACGCCTCGGCGTCATAATCGCCTGTATCCGCCTCGACCAACAGCGC
>DNIP01000179.1:0-149 GCA_003499325.1 Oscillospiraceae bacterium | reverse complement strand
AAAAAAATTTGCAATCCTTTTGTACAATCGTTATAATAGGATATTATATCGAAACTCCCTCAAAAAAGCAAGCGGCGCGCCGCTTTTTCTTGCCCTATGTGACGAGCTGCTGTCGGTTAAGATCACATTTGTATAGAGATAGATAAAGC
>DNIP01000074.1:6987-13338 GCA_003499325.1 Oscillospiraceae bacterium | reverse complement strand
ACTAATCCTTAATAAAAACCTTTATCAAGGATTAGTATAAGCAACTGCAGGGAAAGGATATTTCCTACTCGGCGGCTGTTGCCGATGCCCCGACGGCGTACCGACAAAAGAGGATGGAGACACGCTCCATCCTCCTTTACTTTGATTGGCTGTATCGGGGTTTCTTTGGAATCGGTCAACGATCAAACAAATTCGTTGATCGGGTATTTGACAGTTATGCCTGCCAACCACCGCTGGATCAAGGTGACGTCGATGATGGTGACCTTGCCGTCGCCGTCGACATCCGCCGCCTTGCACTGCACGTCGCTGAACCCGATCGCATTGATATCATAACGTTGGATCAAGGTCGCGTCGGAAATCGTCACCTTGCCGTCGCCGTCAGCGTCACCCAAGCACACGGTCGGATAACCGCCGAGGGTGATGGTATTGTCGGTTTTAGCGAGGACATACAGCGCGTCGGTTCTGCCGCCGTCCTTATCGCAGGGAACATACTGATCAAATGCGTCGGTGTAGACGATCGCTTCATAGGTATCCAAATACGCGTTGAGCGCGACGTCATAGGCGGTCGCGGTTTTGAGATTATAGAAGAAGGTGTCTTTGGGGAAGGCTTTATCCTCGGTCTGCACCTCGACCCTGTCGCCGTCGAAGGAGGCATAGCTGCCGCCCTTGAGGATGACGGTATCGTCTTCGGAATTAAAGTCTATGTCGGCGGCGGTGATGGCGTCGCCGACCTCAAGGCTTTCCGCATAGACAGTCGCGGGCACGCGCTCGACCTTGATCATGCCGCAGTGCCAGCCGTCTCCGCCGTCGGCATTCGGGCGGAAGTATACGTTGTATAAGCCGCTTTCCGTGATTTGATAGTTGTTGCCCTCGCCGTCGGGATACCATGCGATCTCCTCGTCATCATCCATGATGATCTTGAACTCATCGCCCGCGTAAAAGCGCATGAACAGCCGATATTCAACAGCGTCGGCATTATCGCTGCGCTTCATATGATAGAAATCGCGTGCTTCCCAGTCGGTCATGGTGCCCGCTACATAGTAAGGGACGGGCTCCGAGGGTGCGGGCGTGGGCGCGGGCGTCTCGTCGCGGCGCGTATAGGGCACGGTCGCCTCAGCAGCCTCCTGATTGCCGGCATAGGCTTCAACCGCACGGTTGTACCAATACATGGCCTTGACAAAATCCCTCAGCTTCTCGGAGCTGTTGGGGCTGGCTAAGACCTCCTTGGCGTAGTCAAAAGCGGAATAGTGCAGCGTGGTATCGCCTACGGTGAAGCTCTTCAGCTCGTCGAGCATGGTCACATCGATATCGGATACCTGTACATAACGGTAATCGCCCTTACTGCCGTTAAAATCGCTCGGGTCAAAGGATTCGGAGCTCTCGGTGAAATAAAGTCTCAGCGTGTTGGTTGACAAGGCCAACATACCCGCGGTGCAGTACTTCGCGCCGAAGCTCTCTGCCGCCGCGGCAATATCATCAGCCTCCCTGCCGTTCGCCTTTAAGATCGCCTGATCGAGCATCTCGGGGGTGACGTCCTGCATGACATAGTCGGAGATCTCCGCCTCTATCTCGCTGTAGGAATAGACGCCAAACAGCTTCTGCGCCTTTACGCTGTAGTCGAGCGTCTTGACGATAGAATCCAGGAACCTGTCATAGGTCATCGAGGAGCCCTCGGGGAGCGAGGCGTTATAGTTTGCGATCCATTCATCCGAAGCGTGCAGTACCTGTTCGCAGTAATTCAACACGCTGTTATAATCGGTATAGGTCTTGCCGCCTAAGGTAGCCTTCATCACAACGGTCTCCGCCATCTCCGCCGCGCAGACATAGCAGGTGACCTTGATCAGATCGCCCGACGACGCGTAATTGGAGCTGTCGATTGCGACGGTCGTACCCTGTGACGCAATGTCGCTGCGGGCTTCGCGGGATTCCCATTGAAAATCGACCTTGAGCTCGCCGCTCTCGCCGGGAGCAAGTCCCGCAGCGGAGGGATCGATGAAGTAGCTGATACCGATACCTCTGCTGAGATTGAGCGCACGGCTGCGGACAAAGGCTTTCTCAGCGAAATACACGTCGATCCGGTCGATCTGCAGCTCCTGATCCTCCTGTAGATCCCGACTCGCATAGATATACGCCTTGTTCGAGTTGATGTTTTCAAAGGTATAGGTGTTGCCATCCACAGACGCGGCAGGGATCACACTGTCGCCGCCGAGGCGGAAGGAAACGATAGGGGCGCCGTTCGATTGACGGACGCTCACAACCAGCTTTGAGATCATTTTCCCCTTCAGGGCTTTGACCTCGGCGCCGAGACCGTCGGGATCAAGGTACCAGCCGTTTTCGTCGCAGTTGACCATGATCGAGGTGGGGGCGACGCTGACATTCTCTCCGATATGCTCCTGGGCATAATATGAGGTGTTGATCACCCTATAGTATTGCGTCATATCCAGGGTCTCATGCGCGGCGGTATCGGCGCTCGCCGTAACGGGAGCGACAGCGAACAGGCTGACGAGCATGATCAATACCAGCATAACAGCAACGGGGCGTCTGAGTTTTTGCAACATAAAAATCCTCCTTTGCGGAAGTATCATTAAGTTAAGAAAAAGCAGCTTTTCTTAACTTTATGATATGGTTTATCTACGGTTTACATTTTGATTGTATCATACGCCGTATTCAGCAATATTCCGCAGAAGAATTATTCAATTTTTCATGAACGCAGGGAACAAACGCTTTTTTCCTCTTATTACTTTTTGGTTCAAAGATGATCCTGTCTGAGCGAGCAAGCGGATCGGTTGTCTTCCGCCGTTTGGATCAATGCATCCTGTAGAGCAACTCGCCGTCGGTAATCAATATCCTTCCGGATAAAACGCCGGAGGATCTTTCATCGCTTCCGAGCACTTGGTCAGGTATTTTCACTGATGTTTCACTGAGCGAAGTCCCCGGGTAATAGACAGAGTGCGTATATGAGTTACCGCTGTCATCCACACAAGTGAAGCGATATGCCGTATCGGAAACCTTGACAACTTCGGTGATGGTATCCTCCGTGCTCGTTTCTTGTGCACCGTTGTCGGTCGGCATCGCCATGGTGAAGATATGCTTACCGTCCGAAGTGATCTCGTGTTCGCCGCGTCCGGTGGGCAAACTCATAGAAACATAAACGCCGCTGATCTCGGGGAGCAAAGCCAGCTTGTTGTTGTCATTGTTATCATCGGAAGATGATTCGTTGGAACCGGTCTGTCCCTTAAGGAACGCGATCGCTTCATCATATGTCATACCACAGTCGGCAGCCGTAGTGCTCAACAGGGTTTCAGATATCGATTTACCCGTGATCGTCTCAAAGGAATTTTCGCCCGTGAAGGTTTGATTGACGACTTCCGAATCGCTCAGCGCGCTTTGATCCGAAGAAGGGATCAGCTGACGGATGATATGACGGGTTCCGTCAGCGGTACCGTAATGCGTGTGGACATAAATGCCGTCGTCGGCTGTCACAAGCTCCGAGCCGTAAAAACCGCCTGCCTCATTCTGCATCCAGCCAGGGGCAGTATAGACGGTTTCGGCATGGCCGTTTTTGAAGGTAACGATGTTGAGCTCGCTCTTTCCTTGGTGGACGGTAGTATTGCCAAAATGCTGCTCTTTGATCCCGGTACAGGATATATATGCCATTTCCGGCACACCGTCCCCTGTCAGGTCACGGATATCGACGATGCCCCTCTCTTCCCGATCGATTTTAGAATCCCAATGGATATAATAGCTGTTCGTGATATCGGTCTGATTATCCTCCAAAAGCTCAAGATAGCTTGCGTACGCCTCGGTGTAATCCGGCTCTGTCGGCGCTTCTGTAGGCGGTTCGGTGGACGCTTCCGTCGGCGGCTGTGTTGCTGATTCGTCGGCAGCTTCTGTCGCGATCACGACAGCGGGGCTCTCAGAGGGCTTGTTTTGCGCCAAGCCGTAGAGAGTGCCCGCGATCGCGCCGCCGATGATGAGCGTGCCCGCAATCGCGCCGATGGCGATCTTCGCGCCCAGAGACAGACCCGCTTTTGCCGCTGTTCCCGCTGCCGCGCCGGCGGCGCCCGCATAATGTTGGATATAGCTGCTCAGCGCGCTCCAGATGCGCGCCGCCGCAACAGGCGACATCGCCTGAGACTGAACCTGGCGGGTGAACACATAACCGAACGGGAAGAAGATCGTGCCGTAGAACTTTTCTCCGCTCTTGCGCTCGCGCTCCTCGACCTCGGTCTTGATATGCGCTTTCGCGTTACGCAGGCGGGATTTGACGGTGTTCTCGGAGCAATCCATGATCTGCGCGATATCAGCTATGGACATATTGCTGTACACCTGCAGCACCAGCGCCTGACGCTGTACGGCAGGAAGATCATCGATGATCTCACGCAGTCGGCGCGAAAGATCGTCGCGCTCGATGTACTCCTGCGGGAGCATGAAGTCGTCCTCGATCATCTCCACCAACGCGCCGTTGGTCTCGTCGTCGATGGAAACATCGCCCTTTCTCTTACGCAGGATCATGTTGCTCTCGTTGATGGCGATGCGCTGGATCCATGTATTGAAGGCGTTCAGGTCATTGAGCGTGCTCAGTTTTTCATAAACGCGCATAAAGGTCTGCTGGGTAGCGTCCTCAGCGTCCTGCGGGTTTTTGAGAGTGGCGAGAGAAACAGCATAGATCTTGTCCTTGAACATTTGGTAGATATGCTCAAACGCTTCGATATTGCCCTCTCTTGCCGCTGTCAAAAGGTCTTGTATGTATTGACTCATGGTGTACCTCTTTTATCATTGATCTTAGTAATTATCTTTCAGCTTTCCGATGCCGATCTCCCGACCGCGGAAAGGCTTGTCCCCCTCAATCTCAGTTCCTTTCATTTCGCGTCCAATGCGATGGCGCGACAGGAGAGGGGAAGCGATTATCGCAAATACAGATCATTTACCGCATACAAAAAGGAGAAGCGGTCATCAGAAGAAGTAGTATTTGCCTTTGCAAATGACATAATCCTTAGCGAGTCTGAGCCAGCCTTTATCTCCATCGCTGTCAACAGCTATCTGGGTCACCTGTGTGCCGTCCGGATTGTATACAGTGAGGTTGCCATTATCAAAGATGCAATAATGATCTTCATCATACTCATATCCATAGGCAGAGTTGCTCTGGAACTTGAAAGGCGCTGTTACTTCTTTGCCCTGTGTATCGACATATGCAAGGTAGTAACTATTGTCTTCTCCATGGAGGCTGACCGCAATCAGTCCTTTATCGGAAATGGGGCTATAGTCTACTGCTTTATCACCGTATAGACTGATATCGGTCTTGTTGCCGTCGATATCGTAGTACACATTGTCGGCAACGGCGTAGGAGCCGTAATTTTTAATGTTTGTCGTACTGATATGCGTGAAGTCGTAGGTATGCGCGTCAACAAGCGCTATGCCCTTAGCAGCAGAGCCATTAGACTTGGAGTAATCCTCCATATTAACCCAGGTTTTACCTTTTTCCGAGTGAGCGATATTATTATAATCATTTTTAGAAATAATACTGTATGAGAAATCTCCGTCCTTGGGATAGGGAACAAGACCGGCAGGGTTCTTCGGATCAATAAAACGAGCACTGATCGAAAACACGCCGTCGCTCAAATATTGACATTCGGCACCTATATCGATTCCGGTCACAAGCGGGGTCTGATCCTCTCCGTTCTTGTTGATGACAACATAGCCTATTTCATTTGAGTCGAAGCTTTTCTTTTGGCGACGAATGAGGTAGTAGCCGTCGCCGCAGGCGCAAAATTGTTCGATATTTTCATCTGTATGAGACAGGGTATACAGTTCATTACCCTGCGTGTCGACAATCGTGCCGTCGTTTAACTCAGGGATGAAGCTCGCGCCGTCTTGAACAGGTAAGGGCGCGCTGCCATAAATGCCGTTCCGATCCGTAGTGACCTTTTTGCCGTGGTCATACTGACTGCATTTCTTGCCATTTCGGTCAATCAGATAATAGCTCGTGCTGTCCTTCTCTCTGACCCATGCATAGCCCTCGGAGAATTCACCGGCATATTTAAATTCAGTGGTCGCAAGATCAAAGGAGTCGGTCGAGCCCGTGTTCTTGTCGGCGCTTTGTCCCGCGCCGCCGTCGGACGTCGGGGCGCTCTCTGAGCCGTTCGGAGCGGACGGAGCGGTTTTGCTGCAAGCCGCGAGCGATACGGTCATGACAGCAGCGAGTAATAATGCGGATAGTTTTTTGGTTGTCTTTTTCATAAGATCATTCCTTTCTTTTTTTGCAATTTTTGATTGCCTACATAATATAGATGCAGAAAAAATCGATTTGGGTCAAAAAAAAGGAAAATTTTTTTAAAAATTTTTTCTTTT
>DNIP01000074.1:0-6934 GCA_003499325.1 Oscillospiraceae bacterium | reverse complement strand
TTTTTGGTTCGATTACAGCCGAAAAAGCAATACCAGAAAACGATTGTCATTATATCACAACAGATAAGCAAGTTCAATCACGTAATTGATTTTTTGAAATCGGTTTATCATACGAGCCAAATAACAACAGGCTGTGCTCTCGATGAGGGCACAGCCTGTGCTGTAGCTTATAAGGATCATTCTCGCGGCTTTTGCGCCTGGCTGCAAGCCGCTCCGATCACACGCGTTTTCGCATGGAGCCTGCGCTGTTTTCGGGCGCCTGACGGCACACGCCGTATGGTGAGATCACAGCCGCTTGACGATCTCGCTCAACTCTTTGCTCTCGTGATGGAGGCTGAGCGGCTTTGCGTCATCGGCAGGGTAGCCCAGCGTCATCAATAAGATCGGCGTTTCATTCTCGGGCAGGCCGAACGCCGCCTTGACCTCGGTCGGCTTGAAATAATTGACCCAGCATGAGCCGACGCCCCTGTCCCATGCCGCGAGCATCATATGATCGGCGACGATGCTGACGTCCTGAACGCCTGCGCGACAGCCTGCTTCGAGCGGGCTTTTCCAATCGGCGGTCTCATCAAGGGCGATCAACAGCACCACGGGCGCGTCAAAGGCACAGCGTGAGAGCGCGCGGATCTTTGCGATCGCCGCGTCACTCTGCAAGACATAGATCCGCTGGGGCTGGTAGTTGCACCCCGTGGGCGCGAGCATGCCCGCTTTGAGGATCGCGTTCAGATCGTCCTCCCCGAGCATATCGGGCTTGTACTTGCGAACGGAATAGCGTTCCTTGATCACGTTACTGAATTCCATCATTTTCTCCTTATGTTGAACGGTTAAGACTTACGCTTAAAAATGCGGTCGCCGAGACGGAAGATCAGCGGATACACGCCGATGGTGACGAAGATGATCACGCAATAGCGCGCCGCGCGTACCGCGTAGGACGGCAATGTGGCGGCGGCGAGGAAGTCCTTGTCGAACGGGAGCTTGAGCAAAGTGTTGAGTCCGAAGTAAACGCCGACGCCCAGCACGATCCGCAGGATACAGCGCAGGACGTTGCGCGTGTTCTCAAATTTGACGAACCGCTCCTCGAATTCAACCGCGAAAATAAAGCCGACCAAAATGCCGAAGGCGGTGAAATAATCGGCGCTCTTGCAATAGAACCAGCCCGGCAGGGCGATCAGCACCAGCAGTCCGTAGAACGCCCAGCGGTTTTTGATCGCGCGCTGTAAGGCGGGCACGATAAAGACGACAGCCAGACCCAGCGCCCAGCCGCAGATGACGTCGGTCGGATAATGAACGCCCAGGCAAAAGCGCGAGACGCCTACCACCAGCGGAAGGACGATGCCGATGACCGTCAGGATCCTGTTCTTTTGATAGCGCCCCAGCGAGGTGAACAGCGCCACGGCGTTGGTGGAGTGACCGCTCGGGAAGGAAAAGCCCTGTGCCGAGATATCATAGATGTCGGCGCCGCTCTTCACGGGCTTGAGGCATTGGATCCCCGGGTTGTCAAAATACGGCCTGCGCCGGATGAAAATATTCTTGATCATGGGGTTGAGGGTGATACCGACGAGCACGTTCAATCCGACATACTTGCCGTATTCCTTCTCCCAACACCAGTACAAGAAGCCCAGTACCGCAACGCACACCAGCTGGTCGCCCATCTCGGTGACCACGGAAGCGATCGCCGTGCCGACAGGGCCGAGCCAAGACTGGATCCACTCCATCAGCGCGACTTCCCATTCAAAGTAAAACGTATTTCCCATTATCCTCTCTCCTTTTTGAAGATTGATACTATCATTATAGCAGGGTTTTGGATGAAGTCAATCATCCCGCGGCGTCAATCAGGACGTAAGAGAGATATTGGAGCAAACGGGCTTTGACGTGATTTCGGATTATTCCTGTCACCCTAAGCAACCGAGAACAAATGAAACCTGCCGAAACGACAGAACGTCGATCGGCAGGTTTTTGCTGTTATACTTATTTCTGATAAAATGCTTGAACAAGAGATTAGGTAGACCCTGATTCATCTGTGGCTGCTTAGTATTATGCCTGCGGCAGCTCGATCTTCGGCAGATAGCGCGTAAAGCGGTCGGATACCGTGTAGCTGTACCTTGAAGCGGACGGTGAAGGGCAGCTTCTCCATGTACTCATACAACAGGTAGCTATCGGGATTGTGTCCCATGGCTTCTGCCTCCTTATCTGTTTTTGACATGGTAGACAACGTTGACCGCAAAGCCTGTCGGCGCTACCATTACGGCAGTTCTGGCGGAGCCGTTGTCGATAATATTGCCCTCGCCCCGCATATTCTTGAAGCCGAAGGACGACAGCAGGGAGATCGCCTCGTCAAGATCGTCCACGTTCATCTGAACCGCCATCATATCGCGGGGAATCCCGTTGACCTGCGCGATCGAGATACCGTGACCGTCGGCGTCTTTCATGCGGAAGCCGGAATCGTGATTTTCGGACGCGTCCTTCTTCTCATGCTTTTTTGAAAAGCCGAAGGCTTCAAATACCTTGCCTGCCTTCTCGGAATCGCCCGTCATGATCAGGGGGCTAAAGCTGGTGATTTTCATAATTATCCTCCAATTTGATATTTATTCAAGACATTGCAATATTGTTATACTATCAAAAAAACGTACCGCAGTCAAGTTTTTCTATTCCGGCAACCTCGTATTTTCACCGAAAAAAGCTGTACCCTCATTGAGAATACAGCTTTTTGATGATTCAGTTAGATTTGATCAGCTTCTCTCTTTCATGTCATAGACGAACACTTCGCTGATCTCTTTATCATATCCGTCATAGAAGCCCTTAGGCATACCCAGAACGATGCGCGCGCCGCGGTTGTAGAGCAACAGCAGCTGCTTGGTGGCGTGGTCAAAGGTCAAGCCCTCGATCTCGCCCTGCAGGGTGACGTCGTCAAAGGTGCGCTCGAGCGTGACGATGCAGCTGGTCGCGCCCTCGTTGATCTTGGTGCGGTAGAGGTGGTCGGGCTCCTTGTCGTCGGCGGTACCGTCGTCGGCGGTCATGTAGAAGTAGCCGTCATAGTAGGCGATGCCCTGCAGCCACTGCGGCGGCATCTGCATATGTACCTTGCCCTGATACTTGCCGGTTTTCAGGTCATAGCCATACAGATAGCGGCCGCTCTCCTCGCCGACCCAGGAGCACATCCATACGGTGCCGTTGTCGGGGTTGACAGCGATACCGGAGCACTCGAGCTGTCCGCTCTCGGCTTCAAAGGGGAAGGTGCGCTTGAGCTCGAGGGTGTCGCCGTCATAAACCGCGACCTGGATGTTCTTGCCTACGCCGTCCATGAAATACTCCGCGCCGATATACAGCTCGTTGTTGTAGACGTCGATGTCGGCGATGTGGTTGACCTCAATGTCATAGCCCTTGAAGGGTTCCTCGTTGATCTTGATCAGGTTCCAGTCCTTGTCGTACTTTGCGAGTGTGGTGGAGCCGCTGACCCAGTAGTAGTCGCCCTCGCTGCACACGCCCTGTCTGCCCTTGACCTCGTGAGAGCCCTTGAGGGTGTACGAGTACTTCGGCAGCATGACAGCGGTGCTGTCCTCGGGACGGTTGGATGTGACGGCAGCCTCATCCTTGGTCGCCTCGGTCGGCTCGGCAGCGGGTTTCTGTCCCGCGCTGCAGGCGGCGAGCGTCAGGATCATCAAGCTCAAAATTACCAACAGAATTCTTTTCATTACGTTTCCTCCATTCATTTTTTCAAATTTTCCTTGCAGTACCACTCAATGACACGCGCAGCGGATACTGCCTTCTGATTTATTATAATACATATACTGCTGTATTTCAAGTAAAATATCATTCGGTGGCTTCGGATGATTCTTGTCGCCCGCACGTATACATTATTATAATAGTTCAAAAACCGCAAACGCTTCATAAAATAACGGGCAGGATAGATGATGTCGAGGATAGGAAGAAAAATGCCCATCTTGCATGATAGTATTACAGTGCACGAAAAGCCACATCTGTTTGGAGCCATGAAAGGAGCGGATGCTATGGAACTCAATTTAAGGTACATCACTCATCTAGACGACATCAAAGACATCAGCAACAAAACGCTGAAAAGCATGCTGAACGAGTTCTTCACGAATCGGCTGAAAGCATCGTTACTGCACCACACCCCGATGCTCACGTTAACGGTCGAGAAGAACGACCGCCTGCAGCTGCAAACGGCAGGCAGCTTTGAGGACACGGTGACGCTGGCGCTGGAGGGGCTGATGCTCCTGCTCTCGGAGCACGCCGAGACCTGCACGCCCGATGAGATCGGCGCAATGTATGAAGCGGTCATCCGCCGGCTGACGGACAGCTGTGACGAGGCGACGGAAGTGCGTGAGCGTCAGCTCGCCCTCGATGAAATGGCGAAGAACGGCGACCCCTTCGCCGCGCATATCAAACCGACCCGCAGCTACCAATACGTAAGCACCAACGCTGTCGGCGCCTTCACCAGAATCCCCATGGGCGCGAAGGCAATGCAGATATTCAATAGGCTCGACGTCGCTCAGGCAAATGCGTTCCAAATGATCGAGGACGTCATGGGCGAGAAGCTGCCCGAGAAGAAAGACGAGCAGATTACACAGGGCGCCGAGGAGCTGGTCTCCAACCTGTTCTACGAGAACGGAGCGCCGCGCCTTATCTACGAGGACGGCGCGCTCACACAGGACAATATCCGCAAACGCCTCAAGCCCGGCGTCATCGTGACCGCCGTACTCAGGACGACCTGCAGAGCAGGCGCGGTCGACGTCACGGTCAAGGGCAAATTCGCCGAATACGGCAAGGATGACAATCCCCGGATCATCATCACCGAGCAGCTCGACAACCTGGACGTGCTCACGATGCTGCCCAACCAGATCGTGACCGCCTATTATGATGATATCGTCGCGATAGAGGGATAGGGTGACAGGGAGATGTCGCAACCGACGCGACAGTCCCCCGGAGTGTCATCCTGAGCGGACAAGCGTGTCCCGCGAAGGATCCTAAACTGTAATGAATCCGTTAGATGGCACCTGTAATGTGTCATCTAACGGAAAGCGTGCACGTTAAGATTCTTCGGCGACGCCTCAGAATGACACTTTTCCTAAATAGGTCAGCATCTTTGCCGACGGCGCGGAGATGGGCAGAAAAGGTCGCATCCCC
Source organism: Oscillospiraceae bacterium (assembly GCA_003499325.1). GTDB lineage: Bacteria > Bacillota > Clostridia > Oscillospirales > Acutalibacteraceae > Ruminococcoides. The sequence continues at coordinate 1,789 of DNIP01000074.1, read as the reverse complement.
TATGGCATAATAACAATCCCACCCGCTCCGATGAAGCTGTGAGGACGATGGCACGAAAAGTGCGCATCCCTCCTGCTAAGATAGGAGCACATCAATCGGCGGCGACACCGATCAAAGGAGAATCAAACCACCTCACACCCCACAACCGAAAAATAAATGCTCACGCATGAGCTGAATTGAATGTATGGAATCGTGCCGATGGAACCATCGGATAAAGAAGCAGTCAGGATTGAATAAAAGGAGGGCACAGCCATGTTGTGTATATATAGGAACAGTCTGAAAATTACTTGCATCCGCCATAGGGCGATGTATGTCATTTTCAGATTTTTTTATCCCCAAAAGGAGGTATGACGCATGGAGGATAACATCCGCAAGCCGATTCAAAAAAAGACCGGGGCGCATCCGCACAGCGCCGCAAAACAACCAACCGATATGCTCGCCGATCCGAGTATTCCGCTCAAGGATAAGATCAGCGCGGCAACCGTTCCCGCCGTCTCCAGTTACGCTCTGCTCACCGACGTCTTTGGCTATCTGGCAGAGTCGACCGCGATCGAGGTGTTCCGCCGCTCGATCATCAACAGAGGCAACTCGCTCGATTATCCCGCAATCTTCAGAAAAAGCGGGATCTCTCAGTCACAGGCTTCCATCCTCTCTTTCTCCGAATTCATGCTGATGATCCGCGACGTATTCGAAAGCCAGAAGGAGCGGTTCAAATACAGCAGCCGTGCGCTGATCGCCGCCACCTCGGTCGTCGCGCTGCGGTTCTATTACAGCGAGGAGGATATCCTGGCCGGAAACCGCCCGATCCACTGCGAGGACAGCAGGGTCTCCTTTGCGCTCAGGCAGTTCCTGTACGCCGACCCACAGAGCTATCTGATGTGGCTCAGGCAGAACACGAACGATCCCAAAAGGCGCAGCGACATCGACAGCGTGCTGGCGTATGTGAGGGACTATCCTCAGGAATGCGTCGATCAGTCGCTCACGGACAGCGACAAAACGCTCGTAATGGCGGTCGGCGCCATACTGCTCAACTGCTATGAGATGCTCGAGTCTGCCCCAATCACACAGAGCGAAAGAAAAAAGCTCGTTAATATCGTCTACACACTTCTGGTGTCTCCCTTCGCGGCATATGCCGAAAGCAGAGGAAAGACGCCGGAAAAGATCCGCCAAAACATGACCGAACTCACAGAATATGAAAGGTAAAGGAGAGGAAGATATCTATGTCAATCCACCATATCGCAACCAACCGAACCCTCGCGCTGGAGGAAACCGTGCGCGGCAAAGAAGCCCTCGCTTTGGAGGACATGATGATGCTGGACAGAAAGCTGTGGCTGACCTGTCCGATCAACGCAGAGTCGATGAACGAGCTGCTCAAGCAGCTGATGTACCTGGAGCAGCGTGACCCGGGTAAGGAGATCACGCTGTACATCAACAGCGGCGGCGGAGAGGTGATCTCCGGACTGATCGTTTTTGATTACATCCGCATGATGCGCTCCCCCGTAAAGACCGTCTGCACCGGTACAGCCGCCTCGATGGCGTCCATCCTCTTCCTCGCGGGCACAAGCCGCGAGATGTTCCCCCACTCGCAGCTGATGATCCACGATCCCAGCTACGGCTCGGGCGACTTCTCGGGCTTGAAGCCCGACGAGATCCAGGTGTACCTGGACAGCCTCAAGCAGATCCGCACCACGCTGGTCGATATCATCAGCGAACGCTCCGGTCTGCCGAAAAAGACCGTATTGAAAAAGACCCGCTGTGACACCTACCTCACCGCCGAGGAGGCGGTCGA
>DNIP01000042.1 GCA_003499325.1 Oscillospiraceae bacterium | reverse complement strand
TGAGTCCGTCAGAGAACGATCCCTTTATCAGCGCGATCATGAACTCCAAGCGTTTCGGCAATCTGATGGTTTCCGACTATGTCGAGGTGTTCAGCCGCGATACCGCGACCCAGTTTGCGGCGCTGACCTTCCATCTGAATGACGATGTGTATTTTGTATCGTTCCGCGGTACGGATAATTCCCTCGTCGGATGGAAAGAGGATTTTATCATGAGCTACAAAAAGACAGAGGGTCAGCTTAAGTCGGTAGAATATCTCAATGACATCATCCGAGACGACAGAAGGTACATTCTGGCGGGTCACAGCAAGGGCGGCAACCTCGCCATGTACGGCGCCTGCTATATCAGCGATGATAAGCTCAGCCGTATCATACATATCTATAATAACGACGGCCCCGGGCTGTGTCCCGAGGTCAGCGACGTTTCTTTGATCGACAGGATCCGTGATCTTGTCACGGTCATTCACCCGCGTTATTGCATCTTCGGCAAGATCTTTGCCCATGATTTTAAGGATGTGAGAATCGTTACCAGCTCCGCCAAGGGGATCATGGAGCACGACTGCATTACATGGGAGGTTGAGCACGGCAAGCTCAGCACGGTCGATCATTTTGACCCCAACAGCGAGTGGATCAACGAGATCGCGGAAAAATGGCTCCGGGATGTCAGTCCCGACGAACGCGAAAAGCTGGTCAACGGCGTTTTCTCGACGGCAGAAGCACGCGGCGCTCAGACCTATACCGAGGCAATGCAGCTCGACGTTGACGGCGTGGAGGATCTGATCGTCAATGTTGTGGAATCCGACAGCCTGAAAACGGTGGCGAAGATTCCCGAGAAGGTGCTCTTCGGCGATATGATCGCGCGGCTGCGCACCGGCAAGCTCGCCAAATTCATCGACGCCAACCAGCTGATCGAGGGTATCGTGTTCACCGTGATCGGTCTTTTGATGACGATCTTCACCGATAACGCATTCCGCGTGATCATAACTGTTTTACTCGGCGCGGTTGTAGTGTTTCAGCTCGTGTACACGATCAAGAAACTGCGGGAGGATCACTGGAACTTTGTGCGCGAAAAGACGCGGGTTTATATCTTTTTGACGGTCGCCACCTTGTTCGCTGTTATCTTGGTCAAGAACGAGGCGCTGTTCATCGTCGGCAGCGGCATCTGCGGCGGCTGGCTGTTGGCGGTCGCGTATCGGAGCTTCTTGGCGTTCAAGCAGAGCGAGGTGCGTGATTTCGCCTTTTGGAAGAATTTCGTCAAAAGCATCTTATATTCGGGCTGTGGTATCTTCATCATCCTCGCGCCCTCCGATACGGCGCAGTGGTTTATGCTGGTGCTCGGCGGCGTGATGGCGATCGACGGTCTCAGCGCGATCATCTTCTCGTTTATTGAGGCAAATGAAAAGTATTCCAGAAAGTATCATCACCTGAAGGATAAGGTTCGACATAAAAACAGTAATCATAAGAAAGAGGGATAATATGGCTTGGGAAGCTGATTTTTTACTGGCGCTGCAAAATATCCGCACGCCGTTCATGGATGGCTTGATGACGTTTTTCTCCATGCTGGGGCATAACGGCATCTTTTGCCTGGTTCTCGGCGTCGCGCTGATCATCATCAAAAAGACCCGCCGCTCGGGCGCCGAGGTCATCATCGCGATGCTGCTGTCGTTCATCATCTCGTATCTGATCGTCAAGAATCTGGTGGCGCGTGTGCGTCCGTTTGAGACCTATGATTTTCTGGTGCCGCTCGGTACCGCGCCGAAGGGCTGGTCGTTCCCGTCCGTCCATTCCACCTTCGCGTTCGCGACGGCGACCGTCATCTTCTGCAATTACAAGAAGATCGGTATTTTGGCGCTTGTGATCGCTCTGATGGTCGCGTTCTCGCGTCTGTACATGGGCGCTCATTATCCGACCGATGTACTCGTCGGCTCTGTTTTCGGCGTTATTTTCGCACTCTTGGCGCATTATCTGATCTATCCCGCCTGCGAAAAAGGTGTTTCTCGTTTGCGTGCACGAAAGAAGGTCTGATCACATGACAGTTAAGGAACAGTTGTTCGCTTATGCAGCTGATACTTACGGTGTTGAACCGGACTATCCGTTTTCTACTGCACCGACCTATGCGGTGCTGCGCCATTTGAGTAATCGAAAATGGTTCGCTTTAGTGATGGACGTCCCGCGCGTACGGCTGGGGTTGGATGGCGATAGCCGTGTCGATATTCTGAATATCAAGTGTGATCCGATCCTTAGCGGCTCTCTACGGATGGAAAAGGGCTATTTCCCCGCTTATCATATGAATCATGAGGGGTGGCTGACGATCCTTCTCGACGGTACCGTTCCGGTTGAAGATATCATCCCCCTGCTCGATATGAGCTATGAGCTGACCTTAAAAATGCCGAAGAAGCGCAGGAAACCGAAAGAGGATTCAGGTGTATAACACTTATGACTGTCATCCTGAACGAAGTGAAGGATCTTCTTCATTAGATGATCCATGGTAGGTGCAAAACAATGCGATAGACAGCACGATAAGATCCTTCGGGCAAGCCCTCAGGATGACACAAGGAAATG
>DNIP01000019.1 GCA_003499325.1 Oscillospiraceae bacterium | reverse complement strand
CAAAAAATTGCATTTTTCAATAGGAGGAAACCTTTTATGAAAATTCTTGTTATCAACGCAGGCAGCTCCAGCCTGAAATATCAGCTGATCGACATGGATACCGAGCAGATGATCGCCAAGGGCAACTGCGAACGTATCGGTCAGGAGGGCTCTTTCATCGGTCATAAGACCGCCGACGGCCGCTCCTTCACCAAAGAGATCCCCATGCCCGACCATGCCAAGGCGTTCATCGCTGTCAGCGACGCATTGCTTTCCGAGGAATACGGCGTGATCAAGAACCTCGACGAGGTCGCGGCGATCGGTCACCGCATCGTCCAGGGCGGCGCTCTGTTCAGTGATCCCGAGCTGGTCACCGAAGAGGTCATCAAGGGCATCGAGAGCCTGATCCCGCTCGCACCGCTCCACAACGCCGGTCATGTACAGGCGATCCGCGGCTGTCAGCAGGTATTCGGCGATAAGATCCCGATGGTCGTTGTATTCGATACCGCGTTCCATTCCACCATGCCCGAAAAGGCGTATATGTATGCTGTTCCCTATGAGTATTATGAGAAGTACGCTGTCCGCCGTTACGGCGCTCACGGCACCTCACACCGCTTTGTATCCGGTGCGATGGCGGATCTGATGGGTAAGGATATCAAGGACTTAAAGCTCATCACCTGCCATATCGGCAACGGCTCTTCCATCACCGCAGTCAAGAACGGTAAGGTTATCGACACCTCCATGGGTCTGACCCCGCTCGACGGTATCCTGATGGGTACCCGCTCCGGCTGCCTCGATCCCTCCGTTGTCACCTTTATCGCTGAGAAAGAGGGCTTCACTCCCGAGGAAATGAACACCCTGCTCAACAAGAAATCCGGTCTCTTGGGTATTTCCGGCGTTTCCAGCGACGACCGCGACGTTACCAAGGCAGAGGAAGAGGGCAATCACCGTGCCGCTCTGGTACACCAGATGCTGTACTATCAGATCGCGAAATATATCGGTCAGTATTGGGTCGCCATGGGCGGCTGTGACGGTATCGTATTCACCGCGGGTCTGGGCGAGAATCAGCCCGCTCTGCGTGAGGCTGTCATCGATTATCTCGCATTCGCGGGTGTGAAGCTGAACAAGGAGGTCAACGCGACTACCCGCGACACCGCCTTTATCTCCGCCGACGATTCCTCCATCCCCGTTGCGGTTATCGCCACCAACGAGGAGCTGGCGATCGCGCGCGACACCAAGTCTATTGTCGAAAAGCTGTAATAGGCTCCCTTTCCTGAGGAAGCTGTCTGCAAGACACTTGCGTCTTACAGACGGAGGGTTAATCCGTTTCATCACAGAATCAGTCCGTCCTTGACTGCCTTAGTCGAGGACGGCTCTTTTTCTATACCGAACAAGTGTTAACACTTGTTAACAAAATCAACAAAGAGAAAGAGAAAGAAAAAGAATAAAGAAAAAGATAATGAAATGAAATGATAATGATAAAGCTAAGAAGAATACGAAGAAGAATATGCTTGATTTTTCAACATATCAACATGTTTTCCACATAGTTATCAACATATAGTGATTGTCATTGCGAGGGTCGTTAGACCGTGGCAATCTCAACAGAAAAAACAGGACGATCATTGTCGTCCTGACAGCGTGTCGAAAAAGTAATAATAAGTTTTCTGAACTGTCATCCTGAGGGTGCGCCCGAAGGATCTTATAGTGCAATCTATCCAATTATATTACACCTATCATGTGTAATCTGACGGAAAATGTGCACTTTCAGATTCTTCGCTTGACACGCGTGTCCGCTCAGAATGACAATTATATAGTTTTTCTACAGCCTGACAGGACGATCATTGTCGTCCTGAATCTATCTCATATTCATTTCATATCATTTTTGTTGACAGTCAACGCAATTCATTGATTTCATTCCTTAATACCGTTCAGCATATCCAATCCGTGAGTGAGGGAGGGGAGGACAAAGCCCAGATTCTCTGTCGCGCCCTTGGGTGAGCCGGGCAGGTTGATGATCAGGCTGTTTGCTTTGATCCCCGCTATCCCTCTCGAGAGCATCCCTCTTGGCGTGATCTCCATGCTCCTTTGACGCATATATTCGGCGATACCGGGCGCTTCACGTTCGATGACCTCTTTGGTTGCCTCGGGCGTGATATCGCGCGGCGCAAAGCCTGTGCCGCCTGTGGTGATAATCAGATGAACGCCTTGTTCACAGAGAGTGAGCAGGGTGTTTTTGATTGTATTTTTCTCATCAGGAATGATAATCGTATTGATTATGTCATAACCATATTCTTTGAGCAGCTCTGCGACGACAGCGCCGCTTTTGTCCTGGTAGATCCCCTGTGCAGCTCTGTCGCTGACAGTGATGACGCTTGCTGTGTACATAAATAGATTCTCCTTATCGCCTTATCCATCTCGATCCTGTCAAGGGGATAGCATATTATTTTCCGAACGGACAGTGCGGATAGGTGCAGATATCACACCCAAGGCATAAGCCGCCCTCGCCGTAGGCGACGAAATCCGCCTTGCTCAGCTTCATGCCTGCCGCGATACGGGGGAGCACCAAATCAAAAATGGTCGCTTTGGCGTACATCACACAGCCGGGCAAGCCCATAATCGGGGTGCCGTCCTCAAAGTAGCCTAAGAGGAACATTGCGCCGGGCAGGACAGGCGCGCCGTAGGTGATGATCTTAGCGCCGCTTTCCTTGATCGCGCCGGGGGTGCGGTCGTCGGGGTCAACGCTCATGCCGCCTGTACAGACGATCATATCCGCCTTACCCCTGACCTTGTCAATCGCGTTCACGATATGCGCCGTGCCGTCGTCGACGGTCAGGTGCTCGGTAACGGTAATGC
>DNIP01000142.1:11538-11812 GCA_003499325.1 Oscillospiraceae bacterium | reverse complement strand
CGCAATAAATGTTAAAGTGTTTTAATGATACTTAGTATAAAGTCAGCGGGACACTGCCTTTGGTGTCCCGCACTTTTTCCGTATTATTTCAAAATCAGACGATACGGATGTTTAGCGTATCGGTGCCGGAGGTCGGGACGGTCTTGTTGGAGCTGATGATCACAACGGTATCGCCCTTCTCGACGATCCCGGTATGCAGCGCCTTTTCGACCGCCTGCAGGGTGATCTCGTCGGAGGTCTTTTTCTCCTCGCCCAATACGGGCACAACGCCCCA
>DNIP01000142.1:10052-11397 GCA_003499325.1 Oscillospiraceae bacterium | reverse complement strand
CGGCAGCGCGCCATCGCGCGCGCCACGGCGCCGGTCTTGCTCTCGGCGATGATCGCCTTAGCGCCGATATTCTCGGCAACGGTCTTAGCCGCCTCACAGATGTTCTCACGGAACGCGGACATATCGGTATGCGTCGCGGAAGCGCCGCGCAGCAGCATCAGCTCCTCGCTCTTTTCCGCCTCGGTACAGATATCGTTGAGCGCCTCGACCGACTCGACGGGATACATGCCCGCCGCGCTCTCGCCGGAGAGCATCACGGCGGAGGTGCCGTCATAAACCGCGTTGGCTACGTCGGAGATCTCAGCACGGGTGGGACGGATATTGGTGGTCATGCTGTCGAGCATCTGGGTCGCGGTGACGACATATTTACCCGCCAGCACACACTTGCGGATGATCATCTTCTGGATCTCGGGCAGCTTGATGAACGGGATCTCCACGCCCATATCGCCGCGGGCGACCATCACGCCGTTACTGACATCAATGATGCGGTCGATATCGTCCACGCCGCTCTGGTTCTCGATCTTAGAGATGATCTCAACATCCTCATAGCCGAGGCTGTCGATATAGTCGCGCAGCTTGATGACGTCGTCCGCGGAACGGACGAAGGAAGCCGCGATCACGTTCACACCCATCTTCAGACCGAACTCGATATCGGCACGATCCTTTTGGCTGATATACGGCATATTGATCGAATAACCGGGGATATTGATGCTCTTGCGGTTCGACAGTCTGCCGCCGGTGAGGATGCGCGTCACGATGCAGTCCTCCTCCACCGATTCGACGCGCGCAGAGATCTTGCCGTCATCGAAGAGGATCACTCTGCCGATACTGGTGTTATCGCGGCGGAAGGTATCGATCAGCTTCGGGTAAGAGAGCGATACGCCCTCGCTGTCGCCGTGACCCTCGGTCGCGTACAGGCGGTATTCCTGCCCCTCTTCCAAAACCACAGCGCCGTCCTCAAAGGTGCCGACGCGGATCTCGGGACCCTTGGTATCGAGCAGGAGCGCAACCGTCTGCCCGCTCTTGGCGATCGCCTTCTTCACGGTGTTGAAGCGCTTGGTCATCTCGTCATACTCGCCGTGCGACATATTGAAGCGCGCAACGTTCATGCCTGCATCGATCATCTTCACCAGCGTATCGACATTATCGCACGCGGGTCCGATCGTGCACACAATCTTGGTCATTCTCATGATAAAACCCCCAGTTATGTTGATAATTGTTATTCATTGTAACTATAATACCAGTAAAATCGGGGGAAGTAAAGGGGTTTTCTTGATTTTTTACGCGACTTTTATCTGATACTAATCCTTGATAAAAAGATTTAATCAGATATTAGTGATATATT
>DNIP01000142.1:0-9919 GCA_003499325.1 Oscillospiraceae bacterium | reverse complement strand
AGGTTTTTATTAAGGATTAGTATGAATATATAAAGAAACGGAGGAAAACAAAACAACGTTCTCCTCCGTCCCGTTATTCTTTTGATTTTGTCGGTCGGTTCACCAGCACGATCCCAACGGCGGTGAGGACGATGCTGACGATATACAGCGGCTCAAAAATGCGAGTCTCGCCGAGGATCACATACGACCACAGCGCGCCCGTGACGGGAATCAGCATATTGAATACCAATATCTGACCCGCCTCATGCAGGACGAGCAGCGCCGTCCACAGCGTAAATGCCGCCGCGGATACAAAGGCGAGGAACAGCACGATCCCGACGCTCTGCCATGTCAGCGGAAAGCGCCCGCCCATGATCAGGGCGATCAACAGGATCAGCAGTCCGCCAAATCCGAGCTGATAGGCGGTGCTCTCATAGACGATGCCCTTTGACACATGCTTGCCGACAAAGGAGCCTGCCGTGTTGAGCAGCATGGAGATCAGCACCAACCCCTCACCCATGAACGAAAAGCCGTCCAGCGCGGTGTTGTTCACAAGAACAATTCCCGTCATGCCGATCAGCACGCCGACCACCTTCCGAGCTGTCAGGCGTTCCCCCTTGAAGAACAGCGGCGCAAACAATACGGCAAAGAATGCCGAAGCCGCCGTGATGATCGAGGTCTTGGTCGCCGTGGTATTGGCGACGCCGATGTAGTTGAGAATGTACATCAAGCCCGTCTGCAACACGCCGTAGAGCAGCACGCCGCCGACGCGCTCCCGCGGGACGGTCGGCACACAGCGGTTCTTACACCATATAAAGGCGAACACCATCAGTCCCGCCAGCACAAAGCGCACACCCGCGAACATCAGCTTATCCGCGACCGAGGTGATGTTGAGCACCTGATATCCGTATTTGATGACAGGGTACGCCGAGCCCCACAGCACGGTACACAGCACCGCCGCGAGCATCGCGACCCCTTTTCGTTTCAATAAGTTTTGCATAGCTTTTTAAAAAATGTTCTTCTATCAGCAGTTTGACGCTGTCAAAAGAGCCGCGGTTTCCCACGGCTCAACGGTTTATCTATCGTTCAAATTGACGTAATCCTTCTCCTGACACACGCTCATATAAGCGGGTCGGATGATCTTCTTGACGTTCAGAAGCTCCTCGATACGGTGAGCGCTCCAGCCGGCGATACGCGCCACGGCAAAGATCGGGGTATACAGCTCCTCGGGCAAGCCGAGCATCTTGTACACAAAGCCCGAATAAAAGTCCACGTTAGCGGATACGCCCTTGTACATCTTGCGGTGCTCCGCGATGACCAGCGGTGCCAATCGCTCGATGCGGCTGTACAAGTCGTATTCATCGGTCATGCCCTTTTCCTCGGCGAGCATCTCGACAAAGCCCTTGAAGACACGGGCACGGGGGTCAGAGATGGAGTAGACCGCGTGACCGATACCGTAGATCAGACCGCTGCGGTCGAACGCGTCCTTCGAGAGGATGCGGTTCAGATAAGCGGCGATCTCGTCGTCATCCGTCCAATCTTTGACCTGATACTTGATCTCGTTCATCATGCCCATCACGCGCTTATTCGCGCCGCCGTGCTTGGGACCCTTCAGCGAGCACAGCGCCGCCGCGATCGCGGAATAGGTGTCGGTGCCCGAGGAGGTGACGACGCAGGTGGTGAAGGTAGAGTTATTACCGCCGCCGTGCTCCGCGTGGAGCATCAGCGCCATATCCAGCACCTCCGCCTCCAGTGCGGTAAATTGGCGATTCTCGCGCAGGGTACTTAAGAGGATCTCCGCCGTGTGCTCACAGCGCTCGGGATTATGGATGAACAGGCTCTCGCCGTTGGAATAGTGATTATACGCCTGATAGGAATAGACGGTCAGCAGCGGAAAGAGCGAGATCAGCTTCAGGCACTGGCGCAGGACGTTGTCGATCTCGAGGTTCATGACGTCGTTGTCATAGGATGCTAAGGTCAGCACCGCCTTTGCCAACGCGGTCATCATATCCTTTCCGGAAGCCTTAAGGATGACGTCGCGCACAAAGTGCTTGGGCAATACGCGCGAATCGGACAACAGCTCCATAAAGCCGTCAAGCTCCTCTTTATTCGGGAGCTTGCCGAACAGGAGCAGATAGGTCACTTCCTCAAATCCGAGGCGCTTGTCGCGGTGACAGCCCGCGATGATATCTTCGATATTCACCCCGCGGTAAAAGAGCTTGCCGTCGGTGGGAACAGTCTTGCCGTCCACGATCTTATTCTGACGGATCTCGCTGATGTCCGTCAGACCGGTCAGCACGCCGCGACCGTTGAGATCGCGCAGACCGATATTGACATTATATTTGGAATACAGCTCTTTATCGATATTGTCGTTCTGAACGCAGCTGTTTGCCAGCTGTTTGATTCTTTCATCATTGGTACGAACCTGAGGCATTGCTTCACTTCCTTTTTCTTCGGCTTCGTTGTTGTTCATGTTATCCAGTTTATTATACCGTATTTTATTCAAATAGTCAAATCGATTTTGTCGATGGAGCTCTTCGTTACCATACATCTGAATAGAAATAGGTCGTTGGAGCATGAATCACGTTGGTTGAGGAAGCAAAACGCCAACGGAGGGATGGACATTGACCATCCGCTGAATGACGGGAGTGGATAATTGCAGAAACCGTAGATAGGGCGGATCAGGCACCTGCGGCGCCGGACGACAGATGGTCGTCCCTACGAAAGCAGAGATATGCTCCGCATTTTATCCTCATGTATTGGAATGGTTTCGGGAGCAGCAAGCCGCTCCCCTACGGTAGACGTTTTAGCTGCTACGCATTTGGATGGCATTTTTTCGGAAAAGTTTCGGGAGGGGCAAGCCCCTCCCCTACGGTAGACGTTTTATCTGCTCCGCATATAAATGGCATATATCGGAAACGCTTCGGGAGGAGCAAGCCCCTCCCCTACAATAAACGTTGCAGTAGATTTTTAAAATAACTTTGCTCATAACCGATTCTTCACACAAACTCCCCGTTCCGTTCATAATTTGTTCATAAATCCAACAATTTACTCACACAAAGCGCCCGTATACTATAGGCATAACAGAAAAACAAACAACAACAGCCCACAGGAAAGGAGAATCACCATGGCTTTTACTTATATCTTCAAACGAGTTGAAAAGAAATACCTGCTCACCAAGGAGCAGTATGAATCCCTGATCGAGGCGATCACCCCCTATATGGAGATCGACAAATACGGCGAGACCGAGATCCGCAACATCTACTTCGATAACGCCGACGACGAGCTGATCGAGACCTCGCTGAAAAAGCCGACCTACAAAGAAAAGCTCCGCCTGCGCTCCTACGGCACACCCGAGAATGACAGCACCGTGTTCTTTGAGATCAAGAAGAAATACCGCGGCATCGTCTACAAGCGCCGTATCTCCATGACGCTCAGTGAAGCATACGAATACATCGAGAGCGGCAAGCTCCCCTCCCACCTCGAGGGCAACATCCCCGTTGAGATCGACTACATGATGCACCGCTACTGCCTGAGCCCCAAGGCATTCATCAGCTACCGCCGCGTGGCATGGGCAGGCAAGGATAATCCCGATCTGAGGATCACCTTCGACCGCGACATCACCTCGCGCTATGACGACACCCGACTCGAGAGCCAGTCGGACGGTCACAAGGTGCTCGACAAGGACACCTACCTGATGGAGATCAAGATCCCCGGCGCAATGCCCTTATGGCTGGCTCACGCGCTCAGCGAGAGAGGCATCTTCTCCCACAGCTTCTCCAAATTCGGCACCGCCCACGTTCAGCAAAAGCTCAAGATGGCGTCAGGCTTCTGATACCTTCAATCAATATAAAATGTCATTGTGGGTAGTAAAACCCATGCGACGTTACGACAACCGATAAACACGGATCACTAACCACTGATCACTAAAAAAATGGATATACTCAAAGGAGGAACAGATTATGACATTCAACACGATTTTTACCGGCGACAACATCACCCTGGTACAGGGACTCATTGCAGCAGGCACAGCGCTTGTGCTCGGCTTCATCTCATCCTACGTTTACCGCTTTAAGAGCTATTGCTCCAAGAGCTTTGCCGTCACACTCACCATCATCCCCGCGATCGTTGCCATGCTGATCATGATGGTCAACGGCCTGTCCGCAGGCGCGGGCATTGCGGTACTCGGCGTATTCTCACTGGTACGCTTCCGCTCTCAGCCCGGCTCCTCACGCGAGCTGCTCGCGATCATGCTCTCTATGGCGATCGGTCTGGCATGCGGCGGCGGTTACGTCACCTTCGCGGTATTCGCGGCAGCGGTCGTGTGCATCGTATGGCTGGTTCTCTTTGCCACTCCCTTCGGCAACACCGCTAAAAAGGAACTGCGCATCGAGATCCCCGAGAACCTCGATTATGAGGGACTCTTCGACGACATCTTCAAGGAATTCACCACCAAAAACGAGGTCATCACCGTCAAGACCGTCCAGATGGGCAGCGTCTATGAGCTCAGATACCATATCTCCATGAAAAAGGATAAGAACGAGAAGGCGTTCATCGACGCGATCCGCGCCAGAAACGGCAACCTGCCCGTATCCTGCGGCAGAGCCAAGAACGAGACCGAGCTGTAACAATTGTTTTCTTTCCCAAAAATATACGGATATTATCATTAACCATCTACTCCTCTTACGATATATCCAAACAGATAACGGCGACACTCAATGGGTGCCGCCGTTATCTGTTTGCTTTATCCTAAATAGTTAATAAAAAACCTTGCTTCTTTCCTGTGTTCATCGTATAATGACAGGGAACGATCCGCCCGTTACGGCTGAAATTATCCCCATGCAGAGGTACTTATGTCACAGTTAACACAAAAAGCCATTCAAGCATCCTTTACCAAGCTGCTCGACAGCAAGCCCATCGACCGTATCACCATCAAGGATATTACATCCGACTGCGGTATTTCGCGCAACACCTTTTATTACCACTACTCCGACCTGCCCGCGCTGGTCGAAGAAATGCTGATGGACAGCGCCGAAAGGATGATTAAAACCTATCCCTCGATCGACTCGCTTGAGGAGTGTGTCAATGTCGCTGCACAGTTCGTCCTGCAAAACAAACGCGCCGCAGGACATATCTATAACTCGTCCCACCGCTATATCTATGAGCGCTGCCTGATGAAGGTCTGCCGCGAGGTGGTCGCCGAATACTTTGACATCGCGATCCCGAAGGACGCCTTCAATGACGAGGAACGGGAGCTGTTGATCGAATACTACAAGTGCGTCAGCTTCGGCATTATCGCCGACTGGTGCGACAAGGGCATGAGGGATGATTACTCCGATTCCTTCAAAAAGCTGCTCGATCTGCGACGGAAGATGCTCCCGACCGACTTCATCAAATAAACACTGCTTTTCAACTCCCTTTTTCAGGGAGTTGTTTTTTGTGCAAAAGCGTTGACGTGTCCAAAAATTGGGCACGAAAAAATCTTTGCGAATGGTAATTATTCTTCTTTTATAGTATTTTATATAAGTATTAAAGAACATCGAAGGTGAAAGAATGAAATTATCCAAAGCGATTGTAAAGCTGCGCGTACCGATCGTATTGCTGACGCTGGTGCTGATGATCCCGTCGTTCATCTTTATGGTCAATACGCGCATCAATTATGATATGCTTACCTATCTGCCCGAGAGCATGGACACCGTCAAGGGTCAGAACATCCTGATGGATGAGTTCGGCAAGGGCGCGTTCTCGTTCATTATCCTGGAGGATATGCCCGACAAGGACGTTGCCGCGCTCAAGGAGAAGGTCGAGCAGGTCGAGCAGGTCGACAGCGTGTTGTGGTACAACAACCTTGCGGACATTTCCGTCCCCAAGGAATTCCTGCCCGAAAAGGTATACAATGCCTTCAACACCGACCACAGCACCGTGATGGCGGTCTTTTTCAAGACCTCCACCTCGTCCGATGAGACGATGGACGCGATCCGTGAGATCCGCTCCATCACAGGCGAAAAGTGCTTTGTCTGCGGTCTTTCGGCATTGGTCACCGATTTAAAAGACCTGTGTGAGAAAGAAGAGCCCATCTATGTCGGCATCGCCGTCATCCTCGCGCTGATCGCGATGATCATCCTGCTGGATAACTGGCTGATCCCGGTGGTGTTCCTCGCCTCCATCGGCATGATGATCGTGCTCAATCTCGGCACCAACTTCTTCCTCGGCGAGATCTCCTACATCACCAAGGCGCTGTCCGCCGTCTTACAGCTTGCCGTCACGATGGACTACAGCATCTTCCTGTGGCACAGCTATAACGAACAAAAACAGATTTACAGCGATAACAAAGAGGCGATGGCGGTTGCGATCCACCAAACCTTCCTTTCCGTTGTCGGCTCCTCCGTCACCACAATCGCGGGCTTCATCGCTCTGTGCTTCATGACCTTTACGCTCGGCCGCGACCTCGGTATTGTCATGGCAAAGGGCGTACTCTTCGGCGTGATCGGCTGTCTGACGGTCTTGCCGGCGCTGATCCTGATCCTCGACAAGCCGCTGTCAAAGCTCAATCACCGCTCATTAATCCCGAGTATGAAGAAGCTCTCAGCCGGTGTTGTCAAGATATTCCCCGTATTCCTGATTATCTTCCTCCTGCTGATTCCGCCGTTTTTATACGGCTATATTCAGACCAACAATGAGGTTTACTACGATATGGCAGATTGTCTGCCCAAGGATATGGATTTTGTCATCGCGAACACCAAGCTCAGCGAGGACTTCAACATCTCCTCCACCCATATGATACTGATGGACAGCTCCATCAATAACAAAGAGGTCAAGAAGATGATCGGCGAGATGGAACAGGTGGACGGCGTCAAGCAGGTGCTGGGTATCGAAAGCCTGCTCGGTTCCACCGTTCCCGAAGACATCCTGCCCTCCCGCATCAAGGATATATTGGAGAATGACCGCTATGAGCTGCTGCTCATCAACAGCGAATACCACAGCGCGAGCGACGCTGTCGGCGCACAGATCGACTCCCTCAATGAGATCCTGCACCGTTACGATCCCAAGGGAATGCTCATCGGCGAAGCACCGTGCATGAAGGATATGATCGACACCACGGGTCACGACTTTGAGGTCGTCAACCTGATCTCGATCATCGCGATCTTCGTCATCATCATGCTGGTAGAACGCAGTATCAGCCTGCCGTTCATCCTGATCTCGGTCATCGAGCTTGCCATCTTCATCAATCTCGGTCTGCCCCACTACTTCGGTGAGTCACTGCCGTTCATCGCACCCATTTGTATCAGCACGATCCAGCTCGGCGCGACCGTTGACTACGCGATACTGATGACAACGCGCTACAAATCGGAGCGACTCGCGGGCGTGGACAAAAAGGATGCCATGCGCACCACCCTCACCGCTTCCATCCCCTCCATCCTCGTCAGCGGAGTCGGCTTGTTCGCGGCGACCTTCGGCGTTGCGGTCTACTCCGACATCGATATCATCAGCTCGATGTGTATGCTGCTCTCACGCGGCGCCGTGATCAGTATGCTGATGGTCATCTTTATCCTGCCGGCACTGCTGCTGCTCTGCGACAAGCTCATCTGCTGCACCACTATGGGCATGCGCAAATGCGTCAAGAAACATTGATCGAACGAATCGATTTTATATAGAAAAGGAGAGTTATTATGAAAAGACTGATCAAACTGATGAGCATCATCCTTTGCTTGGCGATTGCTCTGTCTACCTCGCTGATGGGCGTATTCGCCCTGTCGCTCAAGGGCGTCAGCCTCAAATCCGACGACGACAAGGCTACCGCCGACGAAGCGCCGCTCTTTAAGGATGAGACCGTCTATGTCATGGCAAAGGCAGACGGCACCGTTGACAAGATCATCGTCAGCGACTGGATCAAGAACAACAACAAAACCGACGTCATCAAGGACGTCGCCGCCCTCGGCGATATCGAAAACGTCAAAACCGACGCCTCCTTTACGATGGACAGCGACAATATGCGCGTCTGGCAGACGAACGGCGAGGATCTCTATATTCAGGGCAAGGGCACCGAAAAACTGCCTGTCGATCTTTCCCTGACCTACACCCTCGACGGCAAGGTCGTCACGCCCGATCAGATCGCCGGAAAGAGCGGCGACGTCACCATCCGCTTTGACTACACCAACAATCAGTATGAGAACGTCGAGATCGACGGCAAAAAGGAGCGCATCTATGTGCCGTTCTTCATGCTGTCGGGACTGTTCCTTGACAGCGCTTCTTTCAGCGACGTTAAAGTCACCAACGGCAAGGTCGTTTCCGACGGTGACCGCATCATCGTTGCCGGTATCGCGTTCCCCGGCTTACAGCATGATCTGGGACTGAGCCGCGACACAGCTGAGATCCCCGATTATTTTGAGATCACCGCCCATACCGATAACTTCAAGCTGGGCACCACCGTCACCATCGCCGCCAACGGTCTGTTCGACAAGCTCGGCACAGATAAGATTGACAGCGTCAAGGAGCTGAACGCCTCTCTCGACAAGCTCGACTCCGCCATGTCGGCGTTGATCGACGGCTCCTCTCAGCTGTACAGCGGTCTGAACACCCTGCTCGAAAGCTCCGGCACACTGACCTCGGGCGTTGACGCGCTCTATGACGGCTCCGTACAGCTCACCGACGGCGCAAAGCAGGTCAACGATGGCGCAGGCGCGCTGGACAACGGCGCGGCGACCCTGAGTGCGGGCAGCATCACGCTGGACAACGGCGCGCTCAGTCTGTACAGCGGTCTGAACACCCTCGACCTCAACAGCTCCAAGCTGACCGACGGCAGCAACGCCACCTTCTCCGCACTGCTCTCCACCGCGCGCACCTCTTTACAGAACGCGGGACTGGACGTCCCCGAGTTGACCAAGGATAATTACGCCGCCATACTCGATCAGCTCGCAGAAAACCTCTCCGATGATAACATCAAGGCGCAGGCAACCGCCGCCGCAAAGGAAGAGGTCACCGCGGCAGTGGAAGCGAACCGTGACGCCGTCACCGCCGCTGTCTCCGCCGCCGTCAGAGAAAATGTGGAAGCGCAGGTCACCGCAGGCGTGCATGATCAGGTCACCGCCGCTGTGATCGGCAACATGGGCTACAGCGTGGACGAGTACAACGCGGCAGTCGCCGCAGGCTTGGTCGATGAAGCGACGCAGGCACAAATCGCAGGCGCGATCGAAGACCAGATGAATTCCGAGAACGTCCGGAATACCATTGCCTCCCTCACCGATCAAAATATGCAGAGCGACGAGGTACAGGCGACCATCACCTCCAATGTTGACGCAAAAATCGCGGCGCTGATTGACGAAAATATGCAGAGCGACAAGGTACAGAAGGCAATTGCCGACGCGCTCGCAAGCGCCAAGGCAGGCAGAGAGAAGATCCTCGCGCTCAAAGCACAGCTCGACAGCTACGGCACCTTCAACTCAGGCTTGAAGGATTACACCAACGGTGTAGGCGCGGCAACAGGCGGCGCGTCACAGCTCCGCAGCGGTACCTCCACTCTCCGCGTCGGAGCCGCCGATCTCAGCGCGGGCGCTTCACAGCTCCACTCGGGCACACAGTCGCTCAGCGAGGGCGCTTCGCAGTTGACCGACGGAATCCTCACCCTCAAGGACGGCGTACCCGCTCTGACCGAAGGCGTGACCCTGCTGCGTGACGGTGCAATGACGCTCAACGAAGGTCTGCAAACCTTCAACGCCGAAGGCATCAGCAAGATCACCTCGCTCAAGGACAGCGATCTTGGCAAGATCGCCACCCGCTTAAAGGCGACCACCGATGTCGCCGCGCACTACAAGTCCTACTCCGGTTTGACCGATGAAATGGACGGCGAGGTCAAGTTCATCTACAAGACAGAAGAGATCGCGTAAAAACAACATCAAAGAGGCTGCAAACCGCAGCCTCTCAGTCTGTAGAAAAAGCCATG
>DNIP01000028.1:2113-6430 GCA_003499325.1 Oscillospiraceae bacterium | reverse complement strand
GGTTTTTCCGATTATCTCTGCCAAAGCACATCATCGCGAAGCCCAAAGCCGTAAGGCTCAGGATGCGGCGATCTCCGTGTAACAGACGCTGTTTGACGCAAAGGAAAGGACGCCGCGCGACTGTGTGAGATTGCCACGGTCGCAAGCTTCCTCGCAATGACGCCCGATAAAACCGATCTCGTCAGCTTTACCGCTTTTACGCTTTACTGCTGTATAACAGTATAAGCATACAGTTTATCATTATATATGCAGGGTCACATTTTGTCAACAAATCTACGTGAAAAATTGACTAAAATAATCGACTATTTTTCTATGATAGTTAGAATCATGTTATATTGACTTTTCATAGGAATCAGCTATAATAAAGATGACTATGTAAGTTCATAAACTGGCATATTCTGCCATCATTCATACCGGTTTTGATTGAAACCCGGTATCAAGGGTCTTTTACATAGACAAAGGAGAATGATAATGTTCCAGATCTTTAAAGAGCATCAGGGCTTCGGCAAGCAGATCATGCTGCTCGCCAAAAATGAGCTCATCAAGAAATACAAGGGTGCGGTCATCGGACCCCTCTGGTCGGTCGTCAAGCCGCTGTTCACCCTGTTTGTATACTGGTTTGCGTTTGAGGTCGGTCTCAAGAGCGCCGGTAACGTCAAAGTCATCTTCCCGGAGCTGGGCAAGGCGGGCGGCACTTTTGAATACAGCCGTTTCCTTTTTATGCTGATCGGCTTCATCCCCTGGTTCTTCATCAATGAGAGCATTGTTCAGGGCGCAAAGTCCATCCGTGAGAACCGCCAGTTCGTCAACAAGGTCAGCTTCCCTGTATCCACCATCATGACCTACACCTCGGTCGCGCGACTGTATGTGCACATCTTCCTGCTCGGATTGATGTACCTGTATGTCACCTTTGTCGGCGGCACCTATAAGCTCCCCGGCATGGAAAAAGCGGTCGAGAGCGGTATTGCCCCGAGTATCTACAATTTGCAGATCTTCTTCTACATGCCGCTGATGTTCATCTTCTTCCTCGTGTTAGCTTGGTCAACGGCGCCGATGTCGGCATTCTCCCGCGACTTTGAGAATATGATCGTATCCGTCATGTCGGGTATCTTCTGGCTGTCGGGTATCATCTACGACTCCTACCTGCTCGTCGGCAAGGATCTGCCCGCAACATGGATCCGTCACGCGATGCTGCTCAACCCGATCAACTTCTTCGCCAACGGCTACCGCAATTGCTTCCTCTATCACCGCTGGTTCTGGGATTATAAAACCGAGCTGTTTGTCTTTCTTGCCGAGCTGCTGGTTGTCTTTGCGCTGGGCGTCTTCAACTACAACCGCCTGCGCAAGAGACTGCCCGACGTACTGTAAGGAGGGATAAGGATGTCAGAAGCGATTATCTCTTTTAAGAACGTATCCAAGGAATATACCTTATATAAAAACGATCAGGAGCGTTTTCGCGCCCTGTTCTTCAAGCCTCGCAACGCCAAGATCAACAAAGCGCTCAAGAACGTCACCTTCGACGTCAAGCGCGGCGAGAGTATCGGTATCATCGGCGATAACGGCGCGGGTAAATCCACCATCCTCAAGATGATCACCGGCGTTGCCTTCCCCAGCGAGGGCGAGGTCGAGGTCAAGGGTAAGGTCGCGGCGCTGCTCGAGCTGACCGCGGGCTTCTCCACCGAGATGACCGGCCGCGAGAACATTTACCTCAAAGGCTACATCCTCGGCTTGAAGGACGCCTACATCCGCGAGATCGAGGAGAGAATCATCGATTTCGCACAGCTGGGCGACTATATCGATCAGCCTGTCCGCACCTACTCCAGCGGTATGAAAATGCGCCTGGGCTTTGCGATCAACGTCAATATTGACCCCGACATCCTCGTTGTCGACGAGGCGCTGTCCGTCGGTGACGCGAGCTTCAAGCGCAAGTGTAAGGACAAGATTAACGATATCATCGAGAGCGGCACCACCGTGCTGTACGTCAGCCATAACCCCGAGTCGGTCACCGAGATCTGTGACCGCGCGCTGTATCTGAAAAAGGGCGAGCTGATGTATGACGGCGACGTGAAAGAAGCCTACGCCATGTACTCCAAGGTGAAGGAAGAAGAAAAGAAGAAGAAAGCCGCCGCCAAGAAAAAGAAGGAAGCCGAGAAGAAGGCTGCCGAATCAAAAGAAGCCGAGAAAAAGGCGGAAGCAAAGTAATAAACGCATTACAGGGGACGGCATCACCGTCCCCTATATATCATCTGTATTTGAGGCTATGAGGCTATTATGATCGACAGTGTCATCAAAAACGAGATAACCATGAGCGCCGAGTATATCCGGCGCAAGGAGCTTAATCAGGACGGCGTATGCATCGTCGGCTCGCACCCCGTCGCGCGTTATCTCAGCAAAACAACCGAATCCCTGGGCGGGATCATCCCGCTGTTTTCCTCTGCTACGGACGTACAGGGGAATTTTTCGCATTTATGGTATGTCCTCGAAGCGGAGAATTACAGTGCGAAAGAGCTTGATACCGCGATCGAATGGAGCGAACAAAAGCAAGCAGCGTTTCTTTGCATAATTCTTTTACCGAATATTAAACACAATCATACCATCCAAAAATATGCCGAGATGGAGCTGTTCACCGCGATGGGCGACCTGCTCACTCCGCTGAGAAAACAGCTCAGCGGTCATCAAAATGTTCGCGCAATTTTCCTTGACAGAATTTTCGGCGGGGAATTCGACTGCTTTGATCTCGCCGCGATCTCCCGCGAGGTGCAGGAAAACAACGTCATCCATCTCACGCAGGCGATGGCGAACCGCTACGCCTCCGCGCTCTATATCTGCGACGCGATCGACGCGGTGTTCACCGTGAGCAAGTACGGCAAGGCGGGCAACGTCTACAATGCCTCGTCCTTCTACCTCAGCGAGTATCAGCTGATGAGCGAGATCTACTTGATGCTCGCGCGTCACGGCGTGCGGCTGACCGTCTCGGGCGAGCCGACTGAGCCTGAATACGGCGCTCTGTCCAACGGCAAGCTCCGTTCACTGGGCTATGAGAACGTCTGCGACTTCTCGGACGCTTTGCGCTACACCCTGCTGCATCATCTGGAGCGCTTCAGCATCCAGACCGACCGCATCCACGACGGCTACAGCGGCAAGCTGAACACCCTGCGGGTCATCGAAAAAGATATGCTGCGCGAGATCGACCGCATCTGCCGCAAGCATGATATCAAATACTTTATCAGCTACGGCACCATGCTCGGCGCGGTACGCCACGGCGGATTTATCCCGTGGGATGATGATGTGGACGTCGCTATGCTGCGCAGTGAGTTTGAAAGGTTCCGTCAAATTGCTCCAAAAGAATTAAACGAGTATTTCAGCTATGAAAGTCACACGAACAACAACGGCTACCACTACTTTTTTGACAGGATCACGGCGAAGGATACCTACTTCGCCTCCAAATATTCCGACGATTATGAAATGCACAAGGGTATCTCGATCGACATTTTTGTTTTGGACAATGTTCCTGCCGACCCGAAGGCGGCCTATCGCTTCTGGAAGGGCTTGATGCGCCGCCGCATGATCATGAACGTGCGCTGGAAGAATACCGCGAGAAAGGGCAAGGCGTATCTGCTCAGTAAGCTCCTGCTGCCCTTCCTGCGGCTGAGGAGCATGGACAGCTACTCGCGCTCCTATGAAAAGGCAGTACGCAAATATGAACACAAGGACACGGGTTGGGTGATGCCCGCTTCATCCGACCACAAATACCGCGGCACCTTCCCCGTCGAGACCTTCAATGAGGTCATCCCCTATCGCTTTGACGACGTCGATACCTTTATCCCCGTCGGTTACAAGGACTTCCTCAAGGCATGGTACACGGACAATTACATGGATATGCTGCCGCTGAGTCAGCAAAATCCCTTCCACGATTATTATCGGCTGGATCTCGGCACGCATATACAGGATGACGCCGAGCCGCAGTTCGATTATATGGGAGAGCTGCTGTAGGGACGGTCATTGACCGTCCACGGACGAGCAATGCTCATCCCTACGATACAAAGGAGGATACATTATGATATTCGCAGTTATCTTGGCGGGCGGTACAGGCTCGCGCATGGGCTCCACCGATATGCCCAAGCAGTTCTTGGAGATCAAGGGCAAGCCCATCCTCAATCATACCATCGAAAAATTCCTGCCTAATCCGCAATTTGAGAAGATCATCGTCCTCTCGCCCAAGGCGTGGATCGGTCATACCAAGGAGCTTGTCCGCAAGCACACCGGCACAAATGATAAAATCGCGGTCATAGAGGGCGGCGCTACCCGCAACGAGAC
>DNIP01000028.1:0-1995 GCA_003499325.1 Oscillospiraceae bacterium | reverse complement strand
GTGATCGTCACCCACGACAGCGTGCGCCCGTTCGTCACACATCGAATCATCAATGAGAATATAAATACAGCTCTCAGCTGCGGCGCGTGCGATACCGTTATCCCCGCTACCGATACCATCGTAGAGGGCGACGGCGAGGCGATCACCTCGATCCCCGACCGCCGCAGGATGTATCAGGGTCAGACGCCCCAGAGCTTTAAGGCAAAGCTCTTGCGCGACACCTACAACAGCCTGACCGATGACGAGAAAGAGATCCTCACCGACGCGGCGAAGATCCTCGTGATGAAGGGCATCAAGGTCAAGCTGGTACAGGGCGAGACCTTCAACATCAAGATCACCTACCCCTATGATTTGAAGATCGCAAGATCCCTTTTAGATGAGGAAACGGCATGATCAATACAGTCTACCGCCTGTGCGCGCCGCGCAGGTTTGAAATCGCATTCAGCGACCTTGACGTCACGCAGGGCGTGATCGTGCGCCCGACCCACCTGTCCATCTGTAACGCCGACCAGCGCTACTATCAGGGCACGCGCGACATCAAGGTGCTCAAGGAAAAGCTCCCGATGGCGCTGATCCACGAGGGGATCGGTCAGGTCGTCTACGACAGCACAAACAGCTTTCAGCCCGGCGACCGCGTCGTCATGGTGCCCAACATCCCCTGTGAAGAGGATGACTATATCGCCGAAAACTACCTAAGATCGAGCAAGTTCTGCGGCAGCTCCTCGGACGGCTTCATGCAGGAATTCTATCAGCTCAGCCCCGACCGCTTAGTCAAGCTCCCCGAGAACGTCGATTTGGACGTCGCCGCGTTCACCGAGCTGGTGAGCGTCAGCGTGCACGCGATCACGCGCTTCAAATCGATTGCGCATCAACGCCGCGAGGTCATCGGCGTGTGGGGTGACGGCAACCTCGCCTATATCACCTCTCTCCTGCTCAAGAAGATGCTCCCGAGCACCGAGATCCATGTGTTCGGTATCAACCGCGAGAAGCTCTCGGACTTCTCCTTTGCCGACGGGACGCACCTGACTACCGAGATTCCCGAGGGGTTCGCGCTCGACCACGCCTTTGAGTGCGTCGGCGGCAACGGCTCCCCTATCGCGATCGAGCAGATCATCGGCGTGATCCGACCCGAGGGCACGATCTCGATCCTCGGCGTAAGCGAATACCCCGTGCCGATCAACACGCGCATGATCCTCGAGAAGGGTCTGCGGCTCTTCGGCACCAGCCGATCGGGCAGGATCGACTTTCAGCGCACGGTCGAGCTGTATCGCGAATATCCCGAGATTCCGATCCACCTGAGCCGCCTGGTCGGCAATGTCGTGGAGATCAACCGATACGCCGACATCAAAGAGGCGTTCGAGGTCGATATCAAAAAGGCATTCGGCAAAACGATCATGCATTGGAATATATAAAGATAGGGAGGAGCAAGCCCCTCCCCTACACTTATAACAAAAGCTCACTATGAACACAGTTCACAGTGAGCTTTCTTTTATTTTTCGATTATTAATACATGCCGCCCATGTCGGGTGCTGCGGGAGCGGCGGGAGCCGGCTCCTTGATGTCCGCGACAAGGCTCTCGGTGGTCAGTACCATCGAAGCGACGGAAGCCGCGTTCTGCAGAGCGGAGCGGGTGACCTTGGTCGGGTCAACGATACCGGCGGAGATCATGTCGGTGTACTCCTCCTCCAGCGCGTTGAAGCCATAGCCGACCTTATTCTCACGGCGGATGTTCTCGACGATGACAGAGCCCTCCAGACCTGCGTTCTTCGCGATCTGCTTGATCGGCGCCTCGAGCGCTTTGAGCACGATCTGCACACCGGTCTTGGTGTCGCCTGTGGTGGTATCGAGCAGCTTTGCGACAGCGGGGATCGCGTTGATCAGTGCGACGCCGCCGCCTGCGACGATGCCTTCCTCAACAGCCGCCTTGGTAGCGGAGAGCGCGTCCTCGATGCGCATCTTCTTCTCCTTCATCTCGATCTCGGTGGAAGCGCCGAC
>DNIP01000030.1:2636-4499 GCA_003499325.1 Oscillospiraceae bacterium | reverse complement strand
CGGGAGCACTCCTTCATCAGCGCCTTTTCGATCTCCTCGGGCAGCTTCATCTCGGCGATCTTCTTGCGAAGCTCGTCGATATCGTTGAATTCGCCGCCATCACCCAGCTCGTCGCGGATCACGTTCATCTGCTCGCGCAGGTAGTAATCACGCTGGCTCTGGTCGATGCGCTCCTTCGCCTTTTCCATGATGTCCTGCTCGACGCTCATGATGAAGATCTCGTTCTGCATGGCGTCGATCAGCACCTCAAGGCGGTCGGACAGGTTGACGGTCTCGAGGATCATCTGCTTGATCTCCACGTCAAGCATGACGTTGGACGCAACAAAATCAGCCAGCTCGCCCGGCTCGGTCGCCATGCCGATCTTGAAGAGGATGTCGGCAGGCAGCTTGGGCGCGAGCTCTATGTAACGCTCAAAGGTCGCCTTGAGCGAACGCATCAGGGCGATATCGCGGGTCGTTAACGATTGTTTGCGGGTGTTGCCGAAGGGTTCGATCGCCGCATACAGACAGCTATCGTTGGGCACGCTCTCGACGATCGCGCCGCGCCAGAGGCCCTCGATGACAACGCGGGTCGCCTTGCGATCTTCCTTGACGACCTGCTTGATGCGGCAGACAACGCCCACCTTAAATATATCGTTCACCGTGGGTTCGTTCACGCCGGCATCCATCTGTGCGGTGACGAAGATGAGCTGCTCACCCTCGACCGCCATATCGACGGCACTCTTGGAACGTGCACGGTTCACGTCAAAGTTCAGCATCATCTTAGGGAACATGACAACGCCCCTAAGCGGCAGAACCGGTAAATTCATGCTTGCGGTAAGTTCTTTCATAATACTCCTTGACGCGTGCGTCTTTTTCTTGTTGAATTATCAGTCAGGATAGACACGCGTCCTTATTTTGTTTCGTAAATGATAGTTGGATCGGTACTGCGTTTCAATTTTCACAGTATTCTAAAATCAGCATAAGGCTGTATGCGTTTGACATACAGCCTTTTATCCATTTGGTTGAGATAATTACAAACAATGATCTCATTGTTTTTTAATTGTATCTCGTTTTGCTCAATCAATTGATACAATCCCTCAGTCGCTTTCAGCGACAGCTCTCCGGTGTATGGTTGTTGTACCCCAAATCAAAGATTTGGACAACAACTCACCTTTACCAAAGGGAGCCTTTCCTAGGAAGCGGAATCCTGTTCCTCTTCATCGAATTCGTGCTTGAGCGGGAAGGCGGAATCGTTGCGGATGATCTGCGCCTCGGCGCCGTTTTCTACCACGTCGCGGGTGATGATGATCTTCTCGATGGTGGGATCGGAGGGCGTTTCAAACATCAGATCCATCAACAGACCTTCGATGATGCCGCGCAGTCCGCGCGCGCCGGTGTTCTGATCCTTCGCCTTCTTCGCGATGGCGTAGAGCGCTTCCTTCTCAAAGAGGAGCTCCACGTTATCGAGCTTAAAGAGGTGCTTATACTGGGCGATGACGGAGTTCTTCGGCTCGGTCAGCACGCGCACCATATCGTCCTCGCTCAGATCGGACAGCGCCGCGATAACGGGCAGTCTGCCGATCAGCTCGGGGATAATGCCGAACTTGATCAGGTCGTGACCCGTCACGTGCTTCATCCACTCGTTCTCGAGCGCTTCGTTGGTATCGACGACGTCCGCCTCAAAGCCGAGCACGGAGGAGCCCATACGCTTTTTGACGACCTTTTCGAGACCGTCGAACGCGCCCGCGCAGATGAACAAAATGTTCTTGGTATCGATCTGCAAGAACTCCTGCTGGGGGTGCTTTCTGCCGCCCTGCGGGGGGACGTTGGCGACCGTGCCCTCAACGATTTTGAGTAGCGCCTGCTGGACGCCCTCGCCGC
>DNIP01000030.1:0-2501 GCA_003499325.1 Oscillospiraceae bacterium | reverse complement strand
TGCCGCGCTGTGCCTTTTCGATATCGAAGTCAGCTGCCTGGATCAGCTTTAAGAGGATGTTTTCCACATCCTCGCCGACGTAGCCCGCCTCAGTCAAAGTGGTCGCGTCCGCGATCGCAAAGGGCACGTCGAGCGCCTTGGCGAGTGTCTGTGCGAGCAGGGTCTTGCCCACGCCGGTGGGGCCGAGCATCAGCACATTGGACTTGGAGAACTCCACGTTATCGTCGTGGTTGAACACGCGCTTGTAGTGGTTGTACACCGCTACGGAGAGCGTCTTTTTGGCGATATCCTGACCGATGACATATTCATCGAGGATCCTTTTGATCTCTGCCGGCTTTAAGAGCTTATCCTTGGAAACAGCGTTTTCCTTCGGCATCTCGACCGGCTCGGGCTCGCCGTCCTCCAAGATCGTCATACACAGATCAATGCAGCGATCACAGATATACACGCCGTTGCCGGCGATCAGACGCCCTACCATCTCCTGCGGCTTGCCGCAGAAGGAGCAATATACGTTGTCGTCTTTTCTTTTTCCTGCCATACGAATCTCCTTACTTGATATCCTGTCATGAATCGTCTTTATCGGATACCCGCATACGATTCTATTCGGGAGGAGCAAGCCCCTCCCCTACAAATGATATCAATCAGCGGTGTTCAATTACCTTGTCGATCAGGCCGTATTCCAGCGCCTGCTGTGCGGTCATGAAGTTGTCGCGCTCGGTATCCTGCTTGATGGTCTCGAGCGGCTGACCGGTGTTCGCGGCAAGGATCTCGTTGAGCTTCTGCTTGGTGTGCAGGATATGCTGGGTATGGATCTCGATATCGGTCGCCTGACCCTGAGCGCCGCCCGAGGGCTGGTGGATCATGATATCGGCGTTGGGCAGTGCGTAGCGCTTGCCCTTGGTGCCGGCGGCGAGCAGGAACGCGCCCATGGAAGCCGCCATGCCCATGCAGATGGTGGAAACGTCGCACTTGATATACTGCATGGTGTCATAGATCGCCATGCCGTCGGTAACGGAACCGCCGGGGGAGTTGATATAGAGGGAAATATCCTTGTTAGGATCCTGACCCTCGAGGTAAAGCAGCTGGGCGACGACCAAGCTGGCGGTCGCCGAGTTGACCTCTTCATTGAGCATGATGATTCTGTCATTCAACAAACGGGAGAAAATGTCATAGGAACGCTCTCCGCGGTTGGTTTGTTCTACTACATAAGGTACTAATGCCATAACTGATCTTCCTTTCGCAGTATTATAGTATGGTTAAAGATATATTGATTATGCGTCAGGGAGCAACAGGAACACCCACCCGTATCAATATGGTCGGTCGCAAGCTGAGCTTGCTCCATTTATGCAATCCCTCACCCGCAATTGCGGGAGCTCCCTTTACCAAAGGGAGCCTATATTATTTGATGACCGCGTTGTCCTTGATGTGCTTCATCGCGAGCTGAACGCCGAGGTCTTCCTTGATGCTGTCAACGGGGATGATCTCCTTGACCTTGTCAGCTTCCATGTTGTAAGCCTGAGCCATCTTGTCGTACTCCGCGTTGATCTCTTCCTCGGTCGGCTCGATCTTCTCGAGCTCGGCGATCTTCTCGAGCGCTAAGCGCATCTTGACTCTGCGCTCTGCCTCGGGCTTGTACATCTCGAGGACAGCGTTCGCGTCCATGCCGGTGTACTTCATGTAGGTGTCGAAGTCCATGCCCTGCTGGCGCAGACGCATATCCATCTCGCGCACCATGTTCTGCGCTTCTCTGTCAAACATTTGCTCGGGGATCTCGCCCTCGACCTTCTCGATGATGGCGTTGGTCAGCTTATCGTCGAGATCACGCTCGGATTCACCCTCAAGGCGCTTTGCGATCTGCTCCTTGAGCTCGTCGCGATACTCGGCGACGGTATCCTTCTCGGATACGTCCTTGACGAAATCATCGTCAACCTCGGGGAGCTCCTTGGTCTTGATCTCATGGAGCTTGATCTTGAAAACAGCGTCCTTGCCCTTGAGGTTCTCCGCCTGATACTCCTCGGGGAACTTGACGTCGATATCGAACTCGTCGCCGGTGTTGTGGCCGACGATCTGCTCCTCAAAGCCGGGGATGAAGTTGCCGGAGCCGAGCTCGAGGTTATATTCCTCCGCCTTGCCGCCCTCGAACGCCTCGCCGTCGCAGAAGCCCTCGAAGTCGATGACAACGGTGTCGCCGTTCTCTGCGGCACGATCCTCAACGGTGATCATGCGGCTGTTGCGCTCACGAACGCGGTCGATCTCCTCATCGATCATCTCGTCGGTGACCTCGGTGGAGAGCTTCTCGACCTCGATGCCGTCATAGTCCTTGATCTCGATCTCGGGCTCAACAACGACGGTCGCCTTGAAGGTGAAGCCTTCCTTAGACACGTGGGTCGCCTCGAGACCGGTGACGGTGATGACCTTCAAGCCTGCTGCCTCGCACGCCTCGTCCAGCGCCTCGGGATAGCAATCCTGCATGGCGTCGTCATAGAAAACATCCTCGCCGT
>DNIP01000072.1 GCA_003499325.1 Oscillospiraceae bacterium | reverse complement strand
AACTCCCATGCAACAGCGCTCCATCGTCGTCGCTCGCTTTACTCGGTAGGCATATCCGGTTGGTATGCCTTGACCTCGCATTGCGGCTCCTCCTCTCCCCATAACTCGGGGAGTTATGGGGCCCCTGTGTTCGTGATTGGCTAAGCGCCACTGCTTGCCGACGTACCGCATGGCTATAACGTTTCTATTCTATCTTTGGCTTTCGATCAAAGTAACGCCCGTCATTCTCGGTACGTCATAAATGCCGTACCCTACAAATACCCAATATTACATTTAACCACAAAGGATGAACTCCCATGAAATCTACGATTGTTATCGGTCATAAAAATCCCGATACCGACTCGATCTGCTCCGCGATCTGCTATGCTTATCTCAAGCACCGCCTCACGGGCGAGGAGTATGTGCCCTGCCGTGCGGGCGAGATCAACGGCGAGACTAAGTTCGTGCTCGACAAGTTCAGCGTGCCCTCTCCGCAGCTGCTCGAATCCATCGAGCCGACGGTCGCCGACGTGCCCTTCCGCAGGATCAAGCCGATCGATTCGACCCTGTCGCTCAAGCGCGCGTGGGAGCATATGCGCGACGAGAATATCCAGACCGTGCCGATTTTGACCAAGCGCGGCAAGATCAAGGGCGTGCTCACGCTGGGCGATCAGGCGCGCTTTTATATGGAGGATCGTGACGCCGACGCGCTCTCCAAGGCGAAAACGCCCTATTTCAATGTCGCCGATACCCTGCAGGGCGAAGTCGTCGCGGGTGATCCCAACGGCAAATTCACCAAGGGCAAGGTCGTGGTCGCCGCGGCAAATCCCGATCTGATGGAGGAATTCATCGACAAACACGATATGGTCATCCTCGTTGACCGCAGCGATACCCAGCTTTGCGCCATCGAGCAGGGCGCGAGCTGTCTGATCGTCTGCCTGGGCGCGAAGATCTCCAAGTCGATCATGCGGATCGCCGAGGAATCGGGCTGTACCATCATCACCTCGCCGCTCGACACCTACACCGCCGCTAAGCTGATCAACCAGAGCGTCCCCGTCAGCCATCTGATGCGCAAGAGCGATATCATCACCTTCGGACTCGACGATTCGGTCGCGGACGTCAAGGCGACCGTGTCCAAGCTCCGTATCCGTTATTTCCCCGTTCTCGACGGCGACGATCACTATGTCGGCATGATCTCACAGCGCAATTTGCTGGACGTTGACCGCCGCAGGGTGATCCTCGTCGATCATAACGAAAAGGGTCAGGCGGTGGACGGCATCCGCTCCGCCGAGGTGATCGAGGTGATCGACCACCACCGTATCGATTCCGTCGAGACCAACAGCCCGATCTATTTCCGCAACCAGCCGCTGGGCTGTACCGCGACCATCATCACCCTGATGTACCGCGAGAACAAGATCGAGATCGAGCCCACCATCGCAGGATTGCTCTGCTCCGCGATTTTGTCGGACACCTTGATGTTCCGTTCTCCGACCTGCACGCCGGTGGATGAGAATATCGCGCGTGAATTAGCAGAAATCGCAGGTATCGAGATCGAGGAGCACGCGATGGCAATGTTTAACGCGGGCTCCAAGCTCGGCAAGAAAACGCCCGACGAGATCTTCCACATTGACTGCAAGGCGTTCAAGGTTGACCAGACCAAGATCACCGTCTCGCAGGTCACTAGCGTCAGCCGCCGCGAGCTCGAGCGCGTCAAGGAGAAGATGCTCCCCTATATGGAGAGCCTGCTGCCCAACTCGGGCGCCGATATGCTGTTCCTCATGCTGACCAATATCATCGACCGTTCGACCGACCTGCTCTTTGTCGGTCAGGGCGCAAAGGGCGCGGTAGAATCGGCATTTGTGAAGGAAACTGCCGACAACAGCGTCATCCTCGAGGGCGTCGTCAGCCGCAAAAAGCAGGTGCTCGCACCCCTGATGACCGCGCTCGAAAACGCGAATTGAGCATGAGCGGATATTGACATCATCGCTTTGAAGTGTTAAAATAGTAAAATAATTACAGATTGTCATTGCGAGGAGCCGATTATACATCCGCGACGTGGCAATCTCAACCGATGACAACGTCTTTTCAGGCGTTTCAATATTTTGGAATTTGGAGGTATATGTATGAGTATCAAAATCGGAATCCTGGGTTACGGTAACCTGGGCAGAGGCGTAGAAGCCGCTGTGAAAGTGAACGACGACGTGGAGCTGGTGGCGGTCTACACCCGCCGTGCACCCGAGAGCCTGACCATCAACACCCCCGGCGTGCCCGTGCGCTCTATCGCGGATCTGGAAAAGGGCACCGAGCCCATCGACGTGCTGGTGATCTGCGGCGGCTCCGCAACCGATCTGCCCGAGATGACCCCGAAGTTCGCCGCACTGTACAACGTGATCGACAGCTTCGACACCCATGCGCGCATCCCCGAGCATTTCGCCAACGTTGACGCCGCCGCTAAGAAGGCGGGCAAGATCGGCGTCATCTCCGCCGGCTGGGATCCGGGCATGTTCTCGCTCAACCGTGTCTATGCGGACGCGATCCTGCCCTGCGGCAAGGCGTATACCTTCTGGGGCAAGGGCGTCAGCCAGGGTCACTCCGACGCAGTGCGCCGTATCGAGGGCGTCAAGGACGCGCGCCAGTACACCATCCCGGTTGAACAGGCGCTCGACGCTGTCCGCAGCGGCGCCAATCCCGAGCTGACCACCCGCCAAAAGCACACCCGCGAGTGCTTTGT
>DNIP01000054.1 GCA_003499325.1 Oscillospiraceae bacterium | reverse complement strand
TTTTCCTTATCTTAATGATATTGGGTCGATGACCGCCCTTTTTTGTTTATTGCAGATAAGGATTATGCTTGCTCCTGTGCCAGCGCCATATCGGGTTTTTCCTTGAACAGCTGTCTGTTCAGATAGACGACATACGCGATATACACCAGTGTGTTGACGACGCACAATACCGTGCTGTTCATGGTTAACTGGAACAAATAGATGCTGTACGTAGCGATAGAGGTCAGATACATCAGCACCAAAAGCGGAATGGTTTTCACAAACCAGAAAGCGAGCATCAAGCCGAGTATCTCGTAGATAAAGCCGTATCTTTCATGCATGGACGGCAGGAACAGAACGCAGGTATAGCTGATCAAAAACGCCATGATCAGGACATTTTGGAGCGTAAAGTCCACTTTCTTCTTTAACCATACGATCATCATGATCAGCAGTACCGTGAACGTGAGCAAAATAGCGACGGTGCTGAATTCCTTATAAAAGCTGTCGAGACCCTCTGTCTTGAACAACAGCCAGAAGGACGGATAATTCATCGCCATGCTTTTATACTCGGAGGTCTGCTTGAGATAGATGGTGAAGATCTCTTTGAAGTTCCTTCCCATGATCAGTCCGGGCAGGGACAAAACGACCATTACCGCCGGGATGATCAGGAAATACAGGATCGAAAAGCGCTTTTTGTAAAGGTATACAAACAGCAGGAACGGCAGAATGAAGATCGCCTGCAGCTTGAAGGTCAAGGCGACGCCGAACAGGATCAGGGAGCTGACATACTTTTCCTGATAGATATGGTAGACCGAGAAAATGCAAAAGAAAGAGTAGATCACGTCGCACTGCGCCCAGCAAGCCGAGTTGAGAAAAACGAGAGGGGACAGGAGTACCGCGGCGTATGCGATCAGCGCCTTGAGTCTCGGACGGTTCGGAAAGCTCTTGTATACGATGTACGCGACAAGGCCGGCGGTCAGAAAATCAAAGACGCACGAAAACAGCTTGTAGGTGTGCAGCGCCTTGATCGGCAGATAGGTGAACAACACAATGATCGTCTGATACAGAATATTGTAGTTGCCCACGGGCTCAGAGAGACCGGCAAAGCCTTTCTTGGCCAGCGTGTCATACCACGGGATCAGAAAGTTGTACGCGTCAATGGAGAGATGGTCGAACAGCAGCGCTCTGACTGCGATTGCGACCGCCGAGATAACGATGACCGCGATCACCATGACGTGCTTTTCGATAAACCCCAGAAACTTGCTCTCAAAAGAGGGAATACGCGGTTTGAGAAGCTTGTTTTGCATAAAATCACCTCAAAAAAGTATAGGACATAACGTTCTGATATAATCAACAGATATAACGGTTTGGTTTACATGCTCATGCCGACCTGTGTGTAGACCACATAGCTCATGCAGCAGAATGCCGCGCTCAGCGCATACAGCACGCGGCGGAACCATGTCGAAGCCGCGCTTTGATTGCTCTCGCTTCTTTGCAATACCATTGCAAGTCCCATCGCGCAAAGCGGGATCAACGGCATACAGTAGCGGATGTTGAAGGTACAGGAATGAGGATAGGCGAGGGCGAACAGATAGTAGCTGACGAGGATCACACCGAACAACAGGCTGAAATAAGCCCGTTCCGCGCCGTCTATATGCGCGCTTTTTCTGATCATGCTGACAATAAAGCAGACAAAGGCGGTCAGGAACAGTACGACCGAGATCCAGAACAGGATCGGGCCCGTGATGCGGATCTGCGGAAAATGGATATCGTTGATGCTGTTGGCGCATTCGTCAAACATGGCGGTTTTGAACAGTCCCAGCGTGGGATTGTATTCATTAAACGGCGCGCCGACAATGGTGATCGAGCCGTATACAAAGTCGAGCTGACCGTTGCCAAAGCTGAACAGTCGCTGTGCCAGGGGCATATGCCCCGAGTACATAAAGCTTTGTTCGCCGAAATTGGGAATAAAGGACAGCGGAACCTGAAATTTGATCAGATTGCGCACCTGCCACCATAAGCCCAACGGAATACAGATCGCGCCGAACACCGCGTACTGTCCGATGTATTTGAGCGGCTTTTTGATGTTTTTGATCAGGATGACTAAGAAGACGAAAGCCACCGCAGGCGCGACCATCCAGCCCGAGAGCTTGGTCATCATGCCCAGTCCGATGCACAGCGCCAGCGGGATGATGTTGCGCATGACGGGCTCGCGGTACCATCTCAGTCCCCACATAATCGCCGCCATCATAAAGAGCATCAGCAGCATATCATTGTTGTAGGAGCCCCCGAAGATGATGAACGTCGGATGAAAGCAAATGATCGCCATCGCCGCAATCAGCGGATTGCCGCGGAGCTTTACCAAGCGGAGGATGCGGTAGCTTACGATCATCGTCAATGAGGAATACAGCATCGGCAGGATCTGGATCGCCTCCGCGGCGGTGGGGAAGCTGACGCCGAGTGTAGTCAGCAAACGCAGCAAAAGCGCCATGAGCCAATGGTGCAGCGGCGGATGGTAGTGCTGTTCATACATCCGGACGTCATAATCCGGCAGCTTTAAGCCGCTCGCGTACCAGTACTTGATATAGCCCATGTGTCCGCGAATATCGTTGAAATTCCCGCCGTCGTGCTGTCGGTCGACAGTACCCGTATATAAAATGTATACAAAACGGATCGCGATACCCAGCGCGATCAATACGGCGATGATGACGGCGTCGTTGATCTTGTAGGTGAATCGGATGAATAAGACTGCCGCCGCGGCGGCGATCAGCGCAACAACCGCGATCGCGTACGCCTTGTTTTTGACAAAGCCGATGGTCAGCATGCTCGCCGCGATACAGGCGAGCAGGATGCCGCACAGCAGGAGCTTTTCAGATCGATTTTTACCTAGATTGAACAGGAACACGGCTGTGACGGAGACGGCGCCCATGACGACGCCGAGGTACACACAGCTACCTGCCGTGATGTTGCCGCGGTCAGCCAGTCCGAACGGCAGGAGCAATCCGCACAGGACGATCGTCAGCAGATAGGGATGACGCCGCATCAGTGTGAACAACCCCTCGGGGGTGCGTTGCAGTTTTTCTTTCATAAGAACCTCGAATGGTTTCAGGATATATAGACCGGAAGCCTTCCCCTTGAGGGGAAGATAGGCTTTTCGGTTGTTAACCGAAAAGGTCGGATGAGGTGCAAACGCTTCAGCCAAAGCACTACATAAATCCATTAAACGGGCTTCTCCCTCAACCGTTTTTTATCTCACCATTATCTCAACAGATATAGTATTATACATTGAATCGGAAGAGGACGACGTCGCCGTCCTTCATTACATACTCCTTGCCCTCGCTGCGTACCAGACCCTTTTCCTTTGCTGCGGTCATGGAGCCACACGCGATCAAATCGTCAAACGCGATGACCTCCGCGCGAATGAAGCCGCGCTCAAAGTCGGTGTGGATCTTGCCCGCCGCCTGGGGCGCCTTGGTGCCCTTTTTGATCGTCCACGCGCGCACCTCGGGCTTGCCCGCGGTGAGGTAGGAGATCAGCCCCAGCAGGGTGTAGCACTCGTTGATCAGGCGATCCAGACCGCTCTGCTCGAGCCCCAGATCGCTGAGGAACATTTCCTTTTCCTCTTTATCCATCTCGACGATCTCCGCCTCCATCTCGGCGCAGATCGGCAGTACGCCCGCGTTTTGCTGTGCCGCGATCTCGCGCACTCTTTGCAGGCGTTCGTTGCTGTCGATGCCGTTCGCAAAGTCATCCTCGCTCATATTTGCGGCAAAGATGACGGGCTTGTTGGTCAGCAGAGCAACCTCGGCGAGCAGTGCTTTTTCATCATCATCACACTCGACCGAACGCGCGGGCTTACCCTCGTTGAGGGTATCAAGCACACGCTTGAAGAAATCGACCTGACTCTGGAACTTCTTATCGCCCTTGACCATCTTCTGCGCCTTGTCGATACGGCGCTGTACCATCTCAACGTCGCTGAGGATCAGCTCAAGGTCGATGGTCTCGATATCTCTGGCAGGGTCGACGCTGCCCTCGACATGGATGATATCGTCGTTGTCAAAGCAGCGCACCACGTGCACGATCGCGTCGCACTCGCGGATATTCGACAGGAACTTGTTGCCCAGTCCCTCGCCCTTGGAGGCGCCCTTGACCAGACCGGCGATATCGACGAATTCGATGGTGGCGGGGGTGTACTTGTCGGGGTTATACATCTCGGCGAGCTTGTCCAGCCGTTTGTCCGGCACCGACACCACGCCGACATTCGGCTCAATGGTGCAGAAGGGGTAGTTCGCGGACTGTGCGCCCGCGTTGGTGATAGCGTTGAATAAGGTGGACTTGCCCACGTTCGGCAGCCCCACAATTCCGAGCTTCATATATCTTCAATCTCCTTTTTACACATGGTGAGGGATCGGCGATTTACCGATGGTGTAGATAACACACAATTCCCCATTATCAAATGTATTCTATCATTATAGATAGGAAAAGTCAATTAATGTAATATTGACAAATGGAAGGAATCCAAATAAAATTGTATCGGTGAATGATATGAAACATTATGACTACATTCTATTTGATCTGGACGGGACGCTGATTGAGAGCGCTGAGAGTGTGCGCGTCTCGCTCGCGCACGCGATGAAGGCGCTGGGGCTGCCCTGTCCCGATCTGTCCGACTATACCAAATACGTCGGCCCGCCCCTGGAGGATACCTTCCGCGGGATGTGCGCCGTGCCCGAGGATCAGATCGAGAGGGGAATGATCCTCTACCGCGATTATTACGACGAGGTCGGGCAAAGCTCCAACAGATTGTTTGACGGCGTGATCGAGATGCTTGCAGCATTGCGTGAGCGTGGGCTCAAAATCGCGGTGTGCACCTCAAAGAACGAGCCTGTCGCAGAGATGGTATGCGACAAGATGGGCTTGACGCCGTACCTCGACGCGATCTGCGGCTCGACCTTCGACGGCAGCCGGCGCGCCAAGGCGGATATCATCCCCTACGCGATCGAAACGCTGGGCTGTCGGGACAAGAAGTATGCCCTGATGATCGGCGATACCGATTTTGACGCGCGCGGCGCTCAGCTGGCGGGGGTGGATTTCCTCGGCGTGACCTACGGCTACGGCACTGTTGAGAGTATGCAGGCGTGCGGCGCGATCGGCTTTGCCAAAAGCCCCAAGGATATTTTGAAGCTGTTATAATTTACGGCTTGACCGCATATACTTGTACCGGTGATGGTATGTTTCAATCGGTCAGGCTCAAAAATATTCGTTTGACGATCCTTTCCTTGATCGGCGTTTTGCTCTTTGTCACGATCTGTCTGGTCGCCCTGCGCGGCAGAGCGGCGGATACAATGGAGCATGGCGGCGAGAGGATTTCTCTAAATGCGGAGGACGAGGCGGATGTCGAGCGCTTTCTCACCTCCTGCGGCTATTCTTCGATCGAATTCCTCTTTCAAACCGAGGTCACCGTGCCGAAGAACTGGAACGATATCTATACAGAGTATAATGAATTGCAGCGTCAGCAGGGCTTCGATCTCGTGCCGTATAAGGGAGAAACCGTGGAGGAGTATGTGTATTTTGTCAACGATACGCTGAACGCGACTGTTTTGGTCAGCGAGCAAAAGATCATCGCCGCTCATGTCGCCGACTGCGACGGCAGGGAGATGCGGATGATCAATTGATCCTTTTCCTTTAAATATATAGGGGATACCCGACGCCCCGAACAGGTGAATGATGAAAGAACGATTGGATAAATTCCTGTCCTCCCAGACGGCGCTGAGCCGCAAGGAGGCACAAAAGGCAATCAAAGAAAAGCGCGTGTTATTGAACGGAACGGTCGCCCGTGCCGCCGATACCAAGGTCGATACCGAGAGTGATACGGTGTCGCTGGACGGTCAGCCGCTGACCTATCAACAATACGTTTATTATATGATGGACAAGCCCGAGGGAGTTGTTTCGGCGACCAAGGACAGAGAGGAGCGCACGGCGCTCGATCTTCTGCCGCCCGAGCTGCGCCGCGACGGACTGTTCCCCGCGGGCAGGCTGGACAAGGATACGACGGGACTGCTCCTGATCACCGATGACGGCGACCTTGCCCATCGGATGCTCTCGCCGAAAAAGCACGTGAAAAAGCGCTATATCGCGACCCTCGACCGTGAGCCCGACGACAGCATTGCCTCTGCCTTTGAAGCGGGTATCGTCCTCGGCGACGGCACGGTCTGCAAAAGCGGACAGGCAGAAGCGCTCGGCGATCGGCGCGTCGCGGCGGTAATCAGCGAGGGCAAGTATCATCAGGTCAAGCGGATGTTCGCCGCTCTCGGCTACCATGTGGAGGCGCTCAGAAGGGTGCAGATCGGCGGATTGGCGCTGGATGAAGGCTTAAAGCCCGGCGAAGTGCGTGTTTTGACCGCGGAGGAGGCGCAAAGGGTGTTTGACTGAGAGAGGGAGTATCGTTTGGCGCCCCGTGAATTGTTATGAGTACAGC
>DNIP01000161.1:2769-7187 GCA_003499325.1 Oscillospiraceae bacterium | reverse complement strand
GCTCGGCGGTATCGCGCCGCTCCGCCATCGTTGCGGGCAGCGTCGGCTCATCGATCGATTGCTCCGGTACCTGCAATTCGATATCTTCATCCGGGACGGGGATGTTCTTGCGCTTGCGCAGGAGCATCAACGCCTCGTTGTTTGCGATCTTCATCAGCCATGCGGTAAAGCTGCCGTCATTTTTTAATGTAGACAGCTTTTGAAACACATGGATAAAGGTCAGCTGGACGGCGTCCTGTGCGTCGTCATAGTTTTGCAAAATACCATAGGTCAGCGTATAGACCGGCTCATAGTATAAATCATATAGCTTTTTATATGCTTCGGATTTGCCTGCGCGCAGCTCATCAAATAATTCTTGCTTTATTTCCACCATCGGTTCTCCCCTCTGCTTTTCCATTGATTTGATGACAGAAAAACAGATTTGGATCTAAATCATACAATATTGTAATCTTTTTAATCATAATACGTTTTATGATTATTGTCAATCGTTCATCAAAAAAGACCACCGGCAGAACCGATGGTCATTTATCACAGTTTTATCATTATTTTGAGCTCAGATTACAGCGCCGCGGTGACGAGGCGTTCTCTGCACCGCACGCGGTCGGCGGTGTTCCCGCCGGGGAAAACATGAGTTATGCAGACTGCCGCTCAACCTCAGCCGCTAAAAAATTACCTTGTTGAACGGAGCGACAGTCCGCATGGTTATGTATCAATACAGCTCGCCGATCGGGTAAGCGGTATCTAACATTACAAGATCACGCTGGAGCAAGGTCACATCAAGGACGTTCACCTTCCCGTTGCCGTCAACGTCGCCGTGCATCAGGACGTCCTCATCCACATGGGTATCGAGCATGACGATATGGCGTCGGGAGACTGTCACATCACGCGAGGTGATCTTGCCGTCGCCGTCAGCGTCGCCGCATACGGGGATGACAACGTCGGTACCGGGCGCCGCAATATAATACTTGGTATACTTGGT
Source organism: Oscillospiraceae bacterium (assembly GCA_003499325.1). Lineage (GTDB taxonomy): Bacteria > Bacillota > Clostridia > Oscillospirales > Acutalibacteraceae > Ruminococcoides. The sequence continues at coordinate 6,208 of DNIP01000161.1, read as the reverse complement.
GAACTGATCGGCTCTGAAGGTAAAGCAACCGCTGTCAAAGTCATAGTCCGCTTTCATATCTACCAAATTGCCGTAATCATAGGCATAGACCTCCGCGTCAGGCGTTGAGCAGCGGATCTTCACGAGTACAGACTCTTCGGGTCGGGGGACAGCGCGGTGATCCGCGTTCCACAGGGCGAGATCATACGCGCCGATGACGGTTTTACCGGGGAGCTTTTCACTCAGATCAATGGGATTGCCGATGCTGTCTGTGGCGGGTTTGCCGGTCAGGTCGTTGGCCTCCAGCAACATTCCGTCGGAAAGCTCCGCCTTGACCTTCTTGCTGGTCGGCATCTCGTTGAGACCGATGAAGCGAATGTGATCACTGCCATAATCACCAATCGCGTAGCGCTCGGCGCCGGAGCCGTAATAGCCATACATGGTGAAGTCATCCATGAGATGACTCCACCAGCCCCACTCATCATGACTGCCGCCTTGTTCATAAACCTTATAGAAGCCAAAGGCTTTATCCCCGATATAATCCACGGACGCAGGGATGGTCACGCTCTTGATTGCTTCACAGTTGTAAAAGGCTTCTTCCCCGATATATTCCACAGACGCGGGAATCGTCACGCTCTTGAGAGCTTCACAGCCGGAAAAAGCGAACCAGCCGATTACGATAAGGCTTTCGGGGAATGTCACGCTTGTCAGCGCGGTACAGCCACCAAACGCTTTCTCACCGATACTACTCAACTCAGCAGGTAAATCGATCGCAGTCAAAGCGGTACAACCACTAAACATCAATTCACCGATACCGGTCACCCCGTCGGGGAGAGAGATTTGCTGTAAAGAAGCACATTTGTAAAAAGCGCCGTCGCCGATACTGTTCACCCCATCGGGAATATCGATTTGCTTCAATCCGGTACAGCCGCCGAACGCATTTTCACCGATTGCGGTGATGGAATCGGGGATGATCGTATTGTTGCATCCGACGAGCAGGGTATTTGTCGCAGTCTCGATGAGCGCGTTGCAGTTGTTTCTGCTGTCATAAGCCTTGTTCGCAGGGGCAACAATAATGCTCGACAACGCATCCGCCGAATCTCTTCTATCCCCTGTGAACGCCTTGTCGCCGATCTCGGTAACGGACGCCGGGATAAAGATTTTCTGAAGCGCCTTACATCCGCCGAAAGCTCTATGGCCGATCGTTTTGACCTTATCAGGAAGCTCGGCATTCTTCAAAGCGCAGTCGGAAAAAGCCATATATCCGATCGTTTCCAGAGAAGCGGGGAACACAAAATCCTCCAGCGATGTGCAACTGAAAAAAGCCATGTCACCGATACTCGTGACAGAATCGGGGATCTTCACGCTCGTCATGCTATTACAATAGTAAAACGCCATTCTGTCGATCGTTTTGACCGTATCGGGGATCACGACGCCGGTCACCCGAGAGGCGCAGGTATAGAACACCGCCTCGCCGATACTCGTAACGGGGTAGCCGCCGAGCTTTGAGGGAAAGGTGACCGTACTGCCGTTGAAGTTGTAATTGATGATCTTCGCCTCACCGTTCGCAACGGTATACTCAAAATCGGGGTAGGCGGGATCCACCTTGCCGTTCGTAGGGCTCGGGATATACTCGCCCACAGCCGCTTGGTCGCTCACCGCCGCCGAAGCGCTCAACGGAACGGCGATCACGCTCAGCGCGAGGATCAGCGCCATGAGAATGGATAGGATCTTTCGATAGTTCTTCATTTTTGTCCTCCTGTAAAGAAATTAGAGATAAAAACTCTCACATTAATTAAGATGCAAAAACCGACAAAAGGGTTCATTTTTTATTCAGAACGATAGTAATATTGATAATAGCTCGTATTCTGAGGATCGAGCAGCAGCAGCACATCCTTTTGCATCCGATAATCATCTACGGAGTAGCGTATCTCATACCGCCAATATCCGAGACTGCGGAACAGTTCGTTCAACTCCTGCGGCAAATAGGATACGGAGGTTCCCTGCTGATAATAATAGCCGCTCCATAGGCTGAACATGCCGTCATACCGCTCCTGCTGCGCCAGCTCAAAGCGATAGACGCCGTCGGCGACCTGCTCCAAGTTGTTGAACGGCAGCGATTCGAAAGTAACTTCTCGATCCGAATCGTTGACGGTCAGGCTGTCGCCGCTGACAGCGGCAGTGTTGGCGTACATCTCATGAACGATCCTAAAGCTGCCGGACATCTCGGCGAGCATCTGCTCGCGAGGGGACTGCGTCGGCGCTTCGGCGGGCGCCTGCGTCGGCGCTTCTGTCGGCGGCTCTGTCGGCGGCTCTGTCGGCGGCTCGGTGGGAGACTCCGTGGGCTGCGTCGCGTCGATCTCTTCGGGGATATCCTCGATCACCTGCTGCACAAGCGGGTAATACTCCTCATAGCTGTAGATCATGTCGCCGCCGTTGCCGCCTGTGCCGATCCGTCTTTGTACGATATCCTCGTTGGCCTTGTAGACGGTTCTCTCGGGCTGTGTTTCAGCTATATTGTTTTGTTGAGTCTTGCCGTTAAAGCCGCCCGAGGGCTCCTCAAACTCCTCCGCCGCGCCGGCTAAGGTCGCCGAAGCCAGCATCACGGTCACAACGCCGACCGCGACATACGCGCCGATCCGCGCCGCGACGTTGTTGCTCCTGCGCGTAGGCAGATAAAAATCGTCGGGCTCGCCCAAGCGCCTGCGGATCCGCTTCCACAAGGCGGATCGGCGCCGTTTTTGCGGCTCTCTCTGCTTTAACAAGCGAACGAATACGTCGCCGAACGGCAGCATGACGCCGTAGTGCTTTCTCTCGCCCTCCTGCTTCTCCCACTCGCTCTTGACGCGGATTCGCGCGTTGCGCAAGCGGGTCTTGACCGTGCCCTCGCTGCACTCCATCACCTCCGCGATCTCACGGATCTTCATTTCGTGGTAGTAGTACAGGATCAGCGTCCTGCGCTGAACCTCGGGCAGTCGCGCGATGATCGCACTGAGCTTTTCAGCCTCTTCGCTGCGCTCTGCGGCGACCTCGGGCAGCATGACCTCGCCCTGAAACACGTCCGACAACTCGTCCTCCGACTCGTCGCCGTACAAATCCACCGGCTTGCGGTGGCGCAGGAGCATCAACGACTCATTGGAGGCGATCTTCATCAGCCACTTTTGAAAGCACTTATCGTTTTGCAGCAAATACAACTTGCGATAAACGCTGAAAAAGGTTCTTTGGACAACGTCCTGCGCGTCAGCTTCATTCTGCAAAACACCGAAGGCCAGTATGTAGATCCGATCGGCGTAAAGCTCGTAGAGCTTTTGATAAGCGTCGTCTTTTCCCGCGCGCAGATCATCTATCAAATTTGGCGGCAGCTCTGTCATTCGAGTACTCCTTTGTTTCTTATTACATTTATAAAGATGCAAGGATCGCGATAATAGTTCATATTATAACAAATTTGTCACTTATTTTT
>DNIP01000161.1:0-2648 GCA_003499325.1 Oscillospiraceae bacterium | reverse complement strand
ACCGCCGGATATCCGACGGTCTTGTCATGTTTTGGTTAGGGTGACAGGTATAATCCGAACCGTGGTTTTGACGGGCATATTCCTGTCACCCTAGTCGATTTTCTCCAGCTCCTTGAGCGCGAAGTACAGTGCCGCGGTAACGGCGAGCTCACGGATTCGCTCGCGGTCGGCGTTGTTCTCGCCGAGGAGCATTTTCTCGGTATGCAGACCCAGCTCGGTGCTGACGCCGATATAGACCAGTCCGACGGGCTTATAGAGCGTGCCGCCCAAGGGACCCGCGATACCGGTAGTAGAGATACCGATATCCGCGCCCGCGAGCAGACGGACGCCGCGTGCCATCTCGGCGGCGGTGCGATCCGATACCGCGCCGTAGGTGGAGAGCGTCTCCTCACGCACGCCGATGAGCTTGTGCTTGATATGGTTCGCGTAGGTGCACACGCCGCAGTCGAATACGCCCGACGCGCCCGACACCGAGGTAATCGCGCCGGATACCAGTCCGCCCGTACAGCTCTCGGCAGTCGCAATGCGCTTTTTGCGCTTAGTCAATGCCGCTACCAATAATTCGGGCAGCTCCTTCTCGTCAATATGATCCTGAGCCAACAGCTCCAATAATTCAGATGTTTTCATAACAACCTCCAATATTAATGAGGAATGAGGAGTTAGGAATTAGGAATTTAGAATAATCTAAAATATGATATGCTTCGCATAATAAAGTGATTTAGCGGAAAGGATCGGGACGTCATAAATGTCGTCCCCCTACAGAAAAAATACAGGGTATTGCATCGTTGGATGATAGATGTACGTGCCTGTCCTCCCCATTCATTCCCCATTCCTAAGTCCTCATTCCTAATTCCTCATTATTATAAACCCTCTTCTCCCCTATTGCAATCATCCGCAAAATTTGTTAGAATTTGTTTACAAATACGGAATGTGAGATTACCGCGGGCTGAAGCGCGTCGGATTCTCGCAATGACGGTATATGGAGATATTATGGCTTGGTTTTTCGCGAATGACGCACTGACAACCGAATACTATACCATCACGGGCGAGGACGCGTCGCATATCGCGCGGTCGCTCAGGATGAAGGTAGGAGAAGCGCTGACCCTCTGCACCCCCGACGGCAGACGGCACGAGTGCGAGATCACCGAGATCACCCGCACCGACGTCACCGTGCGGATCCTGGGCTCCACCGAATGCGAGCAGGAGCCCGATGTGCGCGTCAACCTGTTCATCGCGCTGATGAAGGGCGACAAAATCGACGACGTGGTGCAAAAGGCGGTCGAGCTGGGCGCGAGCGAGATCACGCCGTTCCTGAGCGCGCGGTGCATTTCACGACCCGATGAAAAGGGGCTGCAAAAGAAGCGCGCCCGGTGGCAGAAGATCGCCGACAACGCCGCCTCTCAATCGCGCCGCGGCGTTATCCCGCGCGTGAATGACTGCATCAAGCTGCGTGAAATTCCCGAAGCTGTCAGAAACACGGACGCGTCCGTCGTCTTTTATGAATGCGGCGGCGAGAAGCTCGGCACATTGATCCAAGGCAAGATCAAATCACTCGCGCTGATCACGGGCTCGGAGGGCGGCTTCGAGCAGGAGGAGATCGATTATCTCACGCAAAACGGCGTCAAGGTCGCCACACTGGGCAAACGCATCCTGCGCGCCCAAACCGCGCCCGTTGCGGCGCTCTGCGCGGCAATGCTGCTGACAGGGAACTTGGAATAACATCAGTGATAAGTGATCAGTGATTAGTGATCAGCAAATGGGCGGGCTCTGCCCGCACCCGATTTCTAATCATCGGAGCAAAGCGACCTGCGATACTGACCACTGACCGCTAACCACTGAACACTAATACCGGAGGTATATAATGTTAGGCTTTATCTGTGCACTCGGCATCGAGGTCGAGGGCATTGTCAATAGGATGGAGAACAAAGAAGCGGCCACCGTCGCCAAGATCACCTACTACAAGGGAGAGCTCTTCGGCAAGGAGGTCGTATGCTGTGAATGCGGCGTAGGCAAGGTCAATGCCGCGATGAGCGCTCAGATCATGATCGATACCTATCACCCCGACGTCATCATCAACAGCGGTATCGCGGGCTCGCTGTCGGGCGATATCCGCATCGGCGATATCGTGATCTCCGACGACTGCGTCCAGCATGATATGGACAGCACCGCAGCGGGCGATCCGCTCGGTCAGGTGCAGTTCAACGACGAACTGCGCACCTACTTCCCTGCCGACAAGGCGACCGCCGACAAGCTCGCCGCCGCGTGCAAAACCATCGACGGCATCAGCGTGTTCCGCGGACGGATCGCCTCGGGCGACGTTTTCATCACCGCTCGTGATCGCCGCCGCCGTATCGCGGATCACTTCGGCGCCCTCGCGTGTGAGATGGAGGGCGCGGCGGTCGCCGTGGTATGCTATCGCAACGACGTCCCGTTCGCGATCCTGCGCAGTATCTCGGACGACTTCGACGACAATGAATTTATGGACTTCATGCAGTTCCGCGAAGTCGCCGCCAAGCGCTCGATCAAGGCGATCGAGGAATTCATCAAAACAGCATAATCCAAGGAACGATCAAACGCCGCGTACCAACCGTACGCGGCGTTGTTGCATGGATCGATTGTATCTTGTTTATACTAAGTATCCATTAAAC
>DNIP01000065.1 GCA_003499325.1 Oscillospiraceae bacterium | reverse complement strand
GCTGAACACAGTGATCAGTGTTCAGTGATTAGTGATTAGCGTGCTTTTCCCGCACCCTTTTGAATAGAGCCTGACAACTTCGGCATTATTTCTCTGATCACTAACCACTAACCACTGTTCACTGACAAATAGGCTTTGACGGCTGACCCCGTTAACGGTCGAAGAGTGTCCGAGGCTTAGCCTCCCTTTCTTAAGGTGCGATTCTGTCCAAAACTTGTTTTGGGTAACAGAATCCATACAAAGGAGAGGTGGCACGAAGTGCCGGAGGGTTGCTTTGTCAATCCTTTTAATCAGATTGCTATCGGAAATATGGGTGGTACCGCGGTTCTTCCGTCCCATTGGGGATGGAGGAGCCTTTTTTAATTAGGAATCAGAAATTAGGAATTAGGAATTGCGGGAGGGCTTCGCCCTCACCTGATTTGTATTTTAATCAAACGTCGCTATCAATCCAAAACGCGGTTACGCGTTTCCCTTAATTCCTCATTCCTAATTACAAGAATGGAGGATATTATGAAAGAAAAGCTGGAACAATTAAAAGCGAAGCTCAGCGAGGAGCTGAGCGCCGCGGTTGACGGTAAGAGGCTCGAAGAATTACGCGTCAGCTATTTAGGTAAGAAAGGCTCGATCACCGATCTGCTCAAGGGCATGAAGGCGCTCTCCAATGAGGAGAAGAAGGAATTTGGCCAGCAGGTCAATGCCTTAAAGCAGCTCGCGGCGCAGAATATCGCGAAGCGCGCCGAGGAGCTCAAGCAGCTCGAGATCCAAAGAGAGATCAACTCGACCCCTGAATTTGATTTGACCATCCCCACTAAGGAGGACAGGGGCTCTTATCATCCCATCACCCTCGTGCAGCGCGAGTGTGAGCGCATCTTCACCACCATGGGCTTCAACGTGGAGGATTACCCCGAGGTCGTCACCGACTACGAGTGCTTTGAGGCGGTCAACGTGCCGAAGAATCACCCTGCGCGCGATATGCAGGACACCTATTATCTCACGAACGGCGAGCTGCTGAAATCCCAGACCTCTGCCGCGCAGAACGCGATCCTCAAAAAATACGGCAAGCAGCTCATGGAGAACGGCATGCCGATCCGCGCGATCTTCCCGGGCAGATGCTTTAGAAATGAAGCGACCGACGCCACCCATGAGAACACCTTCTTCCAGATGGAGGGCGTGATGGTGGACAAGGATATCTCCATCTCTAACCTGATCTACTTCATGAAGACCATGCTCAGCGAGGTGTTCCAAAAGGACGTCAAGGTGCGCCTGCGCCCCGGCTTCTTCCCGTTTGTCGAACCCGGCTTTGAGCTGGATATCTCCTGCCTGATCTGCGGCGGCGAGACAGGCTGCCCGTCCTGCAACCACTCCGGCTGGCTGGAGCTGTGCCCCTGCGGCATGATCCACCCCGAGGTGCTCAAAGAGGGCGGCATCGATCCCGAACAATACACCGGCTTTGCGTTCGGTCTGGGCTTGACCCGACTGGCGATGATGAAGTACGGCATCAAGGATATCCGTGATCTCAACTCCGGCTCACTGAAAGTGATGTCCCAGTTCACGGATGATAAGTAAGGAGGGCGCACTATGTTTTTATCAATGAATTGGATCAAGGACTTTGTCGATCTTTCGGGACTCGACGAGCTGAAATTGATCAATCAGTTTTCTCTTTCTACCGCCGAGGTAGAGAACGATATACAGTTTAAGGGCAGTGATATCAGCGGCATCGTCGTCGCCGAGATCAAGTCGGTCGAGGAGCATCCCGAGAGTAAGAAGCTCCATCTCTTGAAGGTGGATATCGGGGAAGCGGAGCTTGTGGACGTCGTCTGCGGCGCGCCGAATGTCAGAGTCGGCATGAAGACCGCCTTTGCCAAGGTCGGCGCTAAGATCGGAGAGATCGAGATCGCGCCCCGACCCCTCGCGGGCTACATGAGCTGCGGTATGTGCTGCTCCGAAAAGGAGATCGGCATTTCCGACGACCACTCCGGTATCATGGAGATCACCGATGATGTGGCGAACGGCACCGATCTCAAAGAGATCTACGCCATCGACGATATCGTCTTTGAGGTCGATAACAAGAGCCTGACCAACCGTCCCGACCTGTGGAGCCATTACGGTATCGCGCGTGAATTCGCCGCGATCGCAGGCCGTCCGCTCAAGGAGCTCGGCTTTGCCGATCTGAAAGCATACGATGATCTGCCCAAGGTGGACATGAAGATCGAGGATCCGCTGTGCTACCGTTATTCTTCCTTGCAGTTCGAGAACTGCACCCGCTCCGTCAGCCCTGTCGATATGCGCATCCGTCTGTTCTACTGCGGGATGCGCGCGATCAACTTCCTCGCCGACATGACCAACTACCTCATGCTCGAGATGGGTCAGCCGATGCACGCGTTCGATTCCCGCAAGGTCGGCAAGATCCGTATCAAGCGCTTTGAGAACGAGTTCGACTTCACCACCCTCGACGGTGTGGAGCGCCATATCGACCCCGAGACGCTGATGATCTGCGACGACAACACCCCTGTCGCGATCGCGGGCATCATGGGCGGTCTGGACAGCGAGATCGTGGAGGACACCAACACCCTCACCCTCGAATCCGC
>DNIP01000129.1 GCA_003499325.1 Oscillospiraceae bacterium | reverse complement strand
AGGGCATGACCAACTACATCATCAATGACGGCAGCCAGCAGACGGTTGACATTCCATTCACCGGCTCCACCGGCGTTTATATGACCGATCTCGACGGCGAGGGTCATTACATGGTAGATTTCTATGAGATCGAAGGCGGCACCGGCGGCGGTGGCGGCGAAGAGCACCACGAGGATCAGGTTTCCTTCCTGCTGACCGATAACTTCGGTTGGGGCACAGCCTATGTCTACGCATGGGATGCCGACGGAAATGAGCTCAACGGCGCATGGCCGGGCTCCGCTCAGGCTGAGACTACGCAGAATGAGTACGGTCAGACCCAGTTCAAGTGCTACGTCCCCGAAGGCGCTACCGGCGTTATCCTGAGCAACGGCAACGGCGCTCAGACCGAGGATATCACTGACTTCAGCCACGCAGGCTACTGGATGGACGGTACTCAGAACGATCAGGGTCACTATCTCGTAACCGCTTGGGATTGATTTCATATCATTTATTCATAACCCACAACATTATTTAGCTTGAGAAAGGGAGCAGACTTCGGTCTGCTCCCTGTTTTTGTGCTCAACTTACTTGAAATTCTGTTGTATTCATGGTACTATTAATCTGTCTATAATAAATTTGAGATAAGACTTGGTGATTGATATGGATTTATTAGAAAAATCGATCGCGTTCGCACTGCGCGCGCACGAGGGACAGGTACGTAAAAAGAGCGGTATTCCGTACATTCTGCATCCGATGGAGGCGGCGACGATCGCGTCTACCTTAACGGATGACCGCGAGGTGCTCGCGGCAGTGATGCTCCATGATACGGTCGAGGATACCGATACGACGCTTGACGAGATACGCCGTGAGTTCGGCGAACGCGTCGCGCAGCTTGTGAAGGGTGAGACAGAAAACGAGTATCCTGAGTTGACGCGGGAGGAAAGCTGGAAGCTGCGGAAAGAGGAATCACTCCAACGTCTGCGTGTTAACAATGATGCTTCCGTCAAGATCATGTGGATCTCCGACAAGCTGTCAAACGCGCGGTCTTTGTTCCGTATTTATGAGGAGAGAGGCGACGAGATGTGGAAGCTCTTTCACCAAAAGGATAAGAGTGTTCAGGAATGGTACTATCGCTCCGTTGCCGACGCGCTCAAGGAGCTTTCCGATACTCCTGCCTACCGTGAATATGTTGTATTAATCAATCTCATTTTTGGAGGTCAGCATGAAGTCACAGCTGTATAACGGTAACCTGACGATCCGGCTCGAGGGACGTATTGATTCACACCGCGCGCCGACGGTCGAGATAGAGATCAATAATATCATCAAGAACTCGGAGTATGAGCATTTGGTTCTTGACGCCGAGAATATGAGTTATATCAGCAGCGCCGGTCTGCGGATCATCTTAAAGCTGCTCAAGACCAATCGGGATCTCAGGATGATCGAGGTCAACTCCGAGATCTATGAGATACTGGAGATGACCGGCTTTACGGAGATGATGCAGGTCGATAAGGCGCTCAAAAATATTGATGTCTCCGGCAAAAAGATCATCGGCAAGGGTGCTAACGGCGTGATCTACCGTATCGATAACGACACCATCGTCAAGGTGTATAATGAAGCCGATACCCTCGATCATATCAAGGCGGAGCACGATATGTCCCGCACCGCGTTTATTTTGGGTATCCCCACCGCGATCCCCTTCGGCATTGTGAAGGTAGGAAAGAGATACGGCTCGATCTTTGAGCTGATCAATGCCAAGACCTTTGCCGAGCTGCTGCAGGAGGATCCGTCTCAGATCGAATTCGTTGCGGAGCAGACGGTCGAGCTTGCCAAAACACTGCACGAGACCGAGGCTCCCATCGGGATTCCGCGTCACAGCGACGTTGCCCGCGAATGGCTTGAAGAGGCAAGGGGCAGTTTTGATCCGGAGCATTTCGCGAAGCTCTCCGCGCTGATCAAGTCGATCCCCGAGACCGATACCATGCTGCACGGCGATCTGCATATCAAGAACATCATGCAGTATGAGGATGAGGCGCTCCTGATCGATATGGATACCCTCAGCTCGGGTCATCCGATCTATGAGCTGGCGTGCATCTATAACGCCTACGAGGGCTTCGGTATCTGCGACCCCAATGTATTCAAGAGCTTTTTATCGGTGGATGAAAGCGTCGTCAAGCCGCTTTTGCACCGAATTCTGGAGCTGTATCTTGATACCGATGACGAAGCAAGAATCAGCGAGGTCAAGGAAAAGGCCTCTGTCATCGGCTTGCTGCGCGTCCTGCGCAGGATCATCCGCATCGGCGAGCAGGATACGCCTGAAGGGAAGAGGTTGTTGGAGGAGTGCCGCGACCGCATCGTGCGTGCGATCGATCATCTGGATACGCTGACATTCTAATCAAGGAAAACGATTATGAAAATCTTCAAAAAACTGTTTTCAAATCTAGAAGCGAATATCATCACCTTCACCGTATTTTTGCTGTTGGTTTTCAGCATCCTGGTATCGGTGATCGGCTACGGCAGCTTTACCACATCGTTTGAGATGGAGTATGATCACACCACTTATCATATGGCTGACATCGCGGCAGGCATTGTCAACGGTGATGAGATTGATCTGTACCTGAATGAAGGCGCCGATAATGAGAACTATCAGGAAACAAAATTGAAGCTGGATACTTACTGCATCAAGATGGATGTTTCGCTGATTTATGTGATCAAGGTTGACACATCCGACTACAAGCACTTTATTTCCGTCTTTAACTGCGTCGGCAAGGACACGCCCTATACCGAGTGGGAGCTCGGATCGGAGCATGATACGACGAACGACGAGTACAGGGAAATCTACCGGCGGCTGTATGAAGGCAGCCTCAACTACGGCACCATCTATCGCACGGATAACCTCAGAGGAGCGCCGCCACATATTACGACGCTAGTTCCGCTGAAGAATTCCAAGGGGGAGACTGTCTCCGTTTTATGTGTTCAACGTATGATGAATCGTATGGTCGAAGCGCGCAGACCCTATCTGATTATCATTGCCTGTTCTACGGCTGCGTTGATGCTGCTTTCCATCATCGTTACCGCTTTCTATCTGCGCAGGCAGATCATCCGGCCGATCCACAAGATCATCCGTGAGGCAAAGCGTTTTGCGGCTGAGAACAAGCCGGGCGAGAAGCTGGGAGCGGATATCAGTTATATCGAGGATATCTCGGTGCTGGCGACCTCGATCGATAAGATGGAGGAGGAGATGCTCCGATACGTCGACAATCTGACGGTCGCGACCGCAGAGAAGGAGCGTATCGGCACGGAGCTGTCTTTAGCGACGGCGATCCAGGCGAATTCACTGCCGAATACCTTCCCTGCGTTCCCCGATCGCAATGATTTTGACATCTATGCCTCCATGACGCCCGCCAAGGAGGTCGGCGGCGACTTCTATGATTTCTTCCTCATCGACGACGATCATCTGGCGCTCGTCATCGCCGACGTATCCGGCAAGGGTATCCCGGCGGCGCTGTTTATGATGGTCACCAAGATCCTTGTCAACGAGGTATCGCATTTTGACGGCTCGCCTGCCGAGGTGCTCCGTGCCGTCAACGAGCGTATTTGCAAGCATAATCCCGAGGATATGTTCGTCACGGTTTGGCTGGGCTTTTTGGAGCTCTCGACCGGCAGGATGATCTGTGCCAACGCGGGACATGATGATCCCGCCGTGATGCGGAAAAACGGTGATTTTGAATTGCTCAAATCCCGACACGGCTTTGTCATCGGCGCGATGGATACGGTCAAATACCGTGATGCTGAATTTACACTTTCGCCCGGCGATAAGCTGTTCCTGTATACCGACGGCGTCCCCGAGGCGACGGATAAGGAGAATCAGTTGCTGACGATCGATGGTATGCTCAAGGCGCTGAATCAGCATAAGGAGAAGGATCCGCAGGGAATCATCGAGGGCGTGATCCAAAGCGTCAACGACTTTGTCGGAGAAGCGCCGCAGTTCGATGATATAACGATGGTTTGTCTGGAAATGAAAGGAGAGGCAATGTCTTTTCGTTTGATAGTAGATGCTCAGCGGGATGAGTTGGAGAAGGTCAACGACTTTATCCATCAGCACCTCGATGATACAGGCTTCCCGATGAAGGAGTATATGCAGCTCGATCTGGCAGTCGAGGAGATCTTCGTCAATATCGCGACATACGCGTATGAAGACGGAAAGGGTACGGCTGAAATTATTCTCTCAAAGAATAATGATTCTGTTTCACTGACCTTTATCGATCAGGGCGTTCCCTATGATCCGCTCGCTAAGCCCGATCCCGATACGACCCTCAGCGCGTCGGAGCGTCAGATCGGCGGGCTCGGTATTTTCCTCGTGAAAAAGGTGATGGATGAGACCTTCTATGAATACAAGGATGGCTCCAATATCTTCACCATGGTCAAGAAGCTCAAATAAAACCAGCGGGGGAGTACCTTCTCTTCTGCTGATATTATCCCATTATCAACAAAAGGGGCTATCGCGTTTCTTAATGCGATAGCCCCTTTTAGTGTCATTCTGAGCTTGTCGAAGAATCTTACAGTGCAATCTATCCAACTTCATTACACCTTTCATGTGTAATCTAACGGAAAAGTATGCACTTTCAGATTCTTCACTTGACACGCGTGTCCGCTCAGAATGACATTTTTTGTTTTGCGACAACCCCTTGCTTTGTCAAGATTATTGGATATAAACGATCGCCGTCTTTTTGAATGCGGAGGCGATCCTTCTGCATCCTGTGTAAATTCCGCTCAGGCAGAAGCCGTATTTGAGGATCAGGGTGTTTTTCATCACCAGTGTGAGAACCACCAGCGCTACGGCGAAGATCACCATAGCGGAGCCTGTGGTCAGCTTGCGGATCCAGCGACGCGAGCCGTTGTTCTTCTCCTCAAACGCTCTGAGGATGTCCACAAAGCCCGTGAAGGCGTAGATGATCATTAGGAAGATCAGGATGGTTATCGATTTGTCGTCGTACAGCGAGTAAGTGAACAACCCCAGATCGAGGATGATGATCGCTTCATATAAGATGATCTTGCCGCCGACCATGTGCCGTGCCATCCTCAGGTAATAGATCAGCTGTCGCGCGCCGTAGAATAAAAGTATGTACGCGATGATAAGCGTGATGGTGCCGTAGGAATCCTTGGGCAGGAACAGCAACAGCAGGGAGAAGATCAGAAAAATAATGCCGGTGATGAAAGAGCGGACTCGTTGAAAACGGCTCATGATCCTGTCCCTCCTTTGTTTTGATCGATCAGCATGCGATAGTCCTTGATCCCTTTGAAGCCCTTTTTGTTATATTCGACGGAGTAGCCCGCGAGCTTGTTGCCCGATTGGAAGATGCGGTTGGTGACCATGCTCTTTTGTGACATTGCGGCAATGAAGAATTTGCCCAGATAGGTTTGATCCTTCTGTGAGTTTGACGCGGAGCGGTATTCCTCCTGATAACGACCGAGATCAAAGGACGGTATCTCGCAGCCCGAGAGCTTCTCCCCGAGTGCCTTCCAATCCGCGGAGGCGTCCGCCTGTCGGGTGTGCAGGATACGGTCGATCTCCTCTTTGTACGGCTCGATCGCATCCCAATCATATCGGTCGACTTCGAACTGCTCGAACTCGCCGCG
>DNIP01000188.1:1896-3040 GCA_003499325.1 Oscillospiraceae bacterium | reverse complement strand
TACTCGCCCGTGCCCTCGATCGCGATCGCGTCGCGCGGGGTCTCCACCACGCAGATCACGCTCTTGTCACGCGCGTCATTGCGGCAGATCGGACAGCGCTCCTGATCGGAGAAGTTACAGCAGATCTCACAGCGGCGGATGGTCTTGTGCGCCTGCAATATCGCGTCGGAGAACTCCTTCGCTCTCTCCTCGGGCATATTCAGCACAAAGTACGCCAACCGCTGCGCCGTCTTGCTGCCGATACCGGGCAGGCGCTCGAACTGCTCGACGAGCCGCTGCAGCGGCGCTACATGATATGCCATCAGAACAAGCCGCCCAGTCCGCCGAGATTCATACCGCCGGAGATGCTGTTCATGGTCTCTTCCTTGTCGGTATTGGCGTTGCGGATCGCCTCGTTGACCGCGGCGGTCACGAGATCCTGCAGCATTTCGATATCGTCGGGATCGACGACGTCGGGCGAAATCTCCATCTTCTTGATCTCGAGCGCGCCGGTGATGGTGACGTTCACCATGCCGCCGCCGGAAGACGCGGTGTATTCCTTTGCGTTCAGCTCCTCGGTAGCCGCTTCCATCTGATCCTGCATCTTCTGCGCCTGACGCGCGAGCTGCTGGAGATTTCCGGCGCCGCCACCGCCGTAGCCCTGGGGTAATCTTGCTTTCATATTGATCTTCCTTTCGGTGTAATAGGCTCCCTTTTGTAAAGGGAGGTGGGCAATTCGATTTATCGAATTGGTCGGAGGGATCGCATCAATCGCCGATTATCACGGCAACCTTATGATTCGGTTTGTCGCTTACGCTCGGTTCATACAATCCCTCAGTCGACATTCGTCGACAGCTCTCCGGTGTATGGTTGTTGTACCCCAAATCAAAGATTTGGACAACAACTCACCTTTACCAAAGGGAGCCTTAGGCAATCATTCCTCCGTGACATTGACGCCGGAGGTTTTGAGTCGGTTGATGAAATTGTCGAGCACGTCGTCCTTGCTCACCTTTTTCTCAGGGAGCTTATACGGCCCGAGCTTATAGACCTTGCCGGTGATCTCCTGCACCGCCTTGCGGATCTCTTCGCGCTGGGCGGATTTTTTGAGGAGCTCAAAGGCGATCTCGTGATTGGTCTCGATCAAGAGGTAATCGCCGCTGACATA
>DNIP01000188.1:0-1784 GCA_003499325.1 Oscillospiraceae bacterium | reverse complement strand
ACGACGTCCTGCCACATCTCAAAGGGCTTTGCGTTATAATACAGCGCCTCCATATCGACCCTCTGCCGCTGCGGCGCGGCAGGCTGAGCAGGTTGTTCCTGCACGGGCGCGGGAGCCGACGCGGGCGGAGCGGGCTGTTGCTCGGGCGCGGGCTGAGCGGGTCGGGCAGGCTCAACAGGCTTTTGGTCGGGTGCGGGATCAGGCTGTTTTGCTTCCTCCGGCTGAGGAGCGGGAGCCTCTTCCCTCTCCTCTTTCGGCTGAACCGGTGCGGATTCTGCGACCGATTCGGGGGTCGGCTGCACAGGTTCAGGATTTGTCTGTACAGGAGAAACAGGCGCTACGGCGCCCGCGGCACCCGCGACACCCGCGGGTGCATTATTTTGCAGGAGCTTGACCGCCTTTTCCAGCGCGGTGACGCGCGCAAAGAGCGCCTCGTCGGTCTGATCCAGCTCGGGGGCGCAGAGCTTGACGAGCGCCATCTCCAGCTCCGTGCGCGGCGATACGCTGTCGCGCATGGCGGAGCGTGCCCGCGCCAGCACATCCATGTCATAGAGGATATCGGGCAGCGAGAGGTATGCCGCCTCGGCAACTGCCGCGTCGAACTCGCGGTCGCTCATCACGACCAGCTCACGCGGCTTGCTGACCGTTTTGATCAGCATCAGCGAGCGGAAATGGCTTTGCAGTTCTTCACACAATGAAGCCATATCCTTGCTGTCCTTATACAAGGCGTCGATGATCTCGAGCGCCCGTTTGACGTTTTTGTTGATGGTACAGTTGGCGATCTCAAAGAGCTGTCCCTGCGCCGCCAAGCCTGCCGCCGCGCGAACGACCTCGGCGGTAATATCCGACGAAATGCCGATACAGCGGTCTAAGAGCGAGATCGCGTCACGCATCGCGCCGTCGGCGATCACGGCGATCAAGAGCGCCGCTTCATCTGACAGGCTGATATCCTCCTTATCGGCGATCTCATGCAGCCGTGCGGAGATATCGGCGGGGCTGATACGATGGAAATCAAAGCGCTGACAGCGCGAGAGGATGGTCTCGGGGATCTTGTTGACCTCGGTGGTCGCGAGGATGAACACCACGTGCGCGGGCGGTTCCTCCAGCGTTTTGAGCAGGGCGTTCCACGCGTCGCGCGAGAGCATATGCACCTCGTCGATGATATAGACGCGGTACTTGGCGCGCGCGGGCGCAAAGGCGACCTCGTCGATGATGGCGCGGATATCGTCGATACCGCGGTTGGAGGCGGCGTCCATCTCGACCACGTCGAGGATCTCGCCGTTGTCGATGCCGGCGCAGTTCAAGCATACGCCGCAGGGATCGCCGTCGTGCAGGTCAAGGCAGTTGACCGCCTTGGAGAGGATCTTGGCGCAGGTGGTCTTGCCCGTACCGCGTGAGCCCGTGAACAGATAGGCGTGATGAACGCGACCGAGGCGCAGCTCGTTGCGCAGGGTCTGCGTCACATGATCCTGTCCGTAGACGTCATCAAAGGACTTGGGGCGGTATTTGCGATATAAAACCTGATATGCCATCGTATCCCTCCTTTATAAGCGATTGAGATTGGATGCGTTTCTTTCTTTCAATGATCTTTCGGATCAGCCCTTGGCGGCTTTTTTGCTCTTGATCTTATCAGCACATATACTGATCAGGATCGAGACAGCAATACTGACTACCGCCAAAAGAAGGCTGATGGCAAGCTGCTCGCCTGTGACGTTTTTCGGATCATATCTGATCGAGAATCCCGTCATCATACCGATCACCCACGCGATAAACACATGGTACAT
>DNIP01000118.1 GCA_003499325.1 Oscillospiraceae bacterium | reverse complement strand
AGAGGATGAACGCGGGGGAGAGAGCACCGATATAGCGGAACTTGTCCATGTTCTCCATGCCGATATAGAATGCCTCGATACCGCCCGAGGACGAGCCCGCGATCCCTCGGATGGAGTTTACGTTGTAATTCTGCTCGACATAGGGGATGACGGTGTCGGTCACAAAGTCGGAGAACGCCTTGCCGCCGCCGTTTTGATAGGAGCTGTCGGCGATAGGCGCAAGCTGTCCGAGGTTCGGGGTCAGCTCATGGTTGCGTCTGGCGTCGGTGTTGCCGCAGGCGATGCCAACGACGATCACGCCGTCACCGCCGTTCTGCATGAGGGAGAGCACGCTTTCGTCACATTCCCATTCATAGCCCGACAGGGTGGTCGCCTGACCGAACAGGTTCTGTCCGTCGCACATATAGAGCACGGAATACTTCTTGCTCTTGTCATTCGCGTTATAGCCCTCGGGCAGCCAGACATACACATTCTTCTTGTAATTTCCGTCGGGATAGGTGAAGCTGACGGTGTTGAGAGTACCCTCACCGCTCTGACCGTACGGATAAAGTCCGCCGATATATTTTCCGCTGTACGCCTTGTTCTTGCCGATCGGATCGACAAAATAGCCGGAGCTTGCCTTGGTGACAGGCATATTGGTCGTCTGGTCGGTGCCGTTGTTGAAGATGACGCGGTCGTATTGCGTGACGTCCACGGTCATGCTGTAGACCTTTTCGCCTAAGCTGTTGGTGGTGTAGTTGGTCATCTGGGTACCGGGCCACGCCTTGAGTTGCGCGCTCGTCTCACTGTTGAAGAGATAGGCGTTGACCTTGCTCCAGTTTTTGTTGTTGGTGAAATAGATCGGAATATTGTTCTTCACTTTGGTGATCACATCCTCGGGTTCGGTGGGCGCCTGAGTGGGCGCTTCTGTAGGAGCCTCTGTCGGCGCGATGGTAGGCGGCTGAGTCGGCAGCTCCATTCCGGAGGGGAAGCTGTCGATGATGCCGGAAAGATAGCGTTGGATCATGCTCACATCACGGATCGTTATCTTGCCGTCCGCGTCAACATCGCCGCGCTCCTGAGCCGCGTCGTCCAGTCCGATGATGCTCGCCAGAAAACGCTGGATATATAACGCGTCACGGATCGTCACCTTGTTATCGCCGTCGACGTCGCCGTAGCGCTGTGCCGCGGAGGTGCTGACGGATACGCCCATGACGAGACCGAGCACCAGCATGACGATCAGAAGTAGGGATAAGAGCCTGTTTTTCATAAAACCACCTGCTTTGTTTATACTATAGGCAACACCGCGCAATTCATGCGTGCGGATTGCCTATCAGCTATTGCATGATCTTATTATAAACCCTTTGTGAACGTGTTTTCAATAGTTTATGAAAAGTTTCTGCAAATATTGACAAAGAAATACTTATTTTGCTATAATAGCAATATATATGTAAAATAGGGTCAGTATGATAAATTTCACGCGTGAAAGTGCCGCAGCATCAGCAGATAAGCCCTGTGCTGTATGGCAGCTTTCATTCGCTATTCTTCTGATAAGAAAAGAGGAGATCATTTTGTCAGAGAATGAAAAGAACAGATCGGAAACAGAGCCGATTTTATCCGATAAAAATGAACAGACAGCATCGGGCGATGACGTCGTTTTGAGAGTTACCGTATTTGATGAAGACGGTCAGGAAAATAAAACTTCCGAGGTAGAGGATATCGTATTGAAAAAAGAGACTGATTCGGCAGAGGATACCGAGGCTCAGACAGCATCATCCAACGCCCGTGATGTATTCGAGTTCCGTTCCGTCGACGTCAGCGAGCCGCGCGATCCGATCAGTGAGAGCGAGGCGTTTGAAGAAGCGCAGGCGAATCATCGGCGTGAATGGTTCAGGGCGCACCGCACCATTATCTTTGCCGGAATCGGTGTGGTCATAGTCGCGCTGATCGTATTCGGCATTTATCTGTATTTTCAGAGCACCAACCCCATGAGTCGCTTTAACGCCGCGCTGGCAAAGGATTTTTCCTCCTCGTTTCATTATGATATCAAGGTGACGGAGGATGACAAGCCCGTGATGAGCTATGACGGCGCGATCAGCATCGACAGCGGCAAGCATGATATCACCGCGCTCTATCAGGCGGACTATAACAGCTATACTTATACCGGCGCGGTATACGCGCATGGTAAAGATAATGTCAAGGGCAGTTATTACAACGACAAGTGGGCGATCCGTGACTGCGCCGAAGGCGTGCAGAATTTCTTTGATTTTGATAAGGATTTCCGCGCGGGCAAATTCAATACCGGCGCGTTCCTGCGTTTTACAAAGCTCACATCGGACTATTCGACCACAGAGCTGAGCAAGACCATCGATGTGCTCAAGCAGCGCCTTTCGACCAACAGCACGATCGCGACGATCAACACGCAGAATGCTGACGGCGGCAAGCGCTATGACTATACCATCAACCTTTATGAGCTGTTCTTGAAGATCAAGGAGGACGGCGCTCCCGTTTTCTACCGTGCTACGGATTACGATAGCTTTGCGGCGCTGTTTGACGCGAACAAGTCGGTTTTGGAGAATGCGGAGTGTACCGCGTCCTTTGAGATCGATTCCGCCGGCTATCTGACGAATTTCAATATCACCGTAAAGGCCGAGGGACGATCCTACGGACTGTCCTGTGCGATGAGCGATTTCTCGTCCGCTGAGGTCACGATACCGGAATCGTTCTTCAAGGCGGCTCAGATCACACCCGAACAATAAATCCCGATAAAGAGGTGAGTGCCGTGCGCAAGAATAAGGTGGAATACGCTGTGGTGTGTTCCACGGGAAAAATCAGAAGAAATAACGAGGATAACTTTTATTGTGCCGGCCATCTCCGTGAGGACGTCAATTCCACGGCGGACGTCGCGTTCAGCGGCAAGGTCGACGCGGACGCGAACGAGCTGTTCGCGGTATTTGACGGCATGGGCGGTGAAGCATGCGGCGAGGTCGCGTCCTTTGTCGCCGCAAACGTGTCCTTGGCGTTTACCCGCGAAAAGGACGCGTATCGGGAGTATTTAAAGCCGCTTGCCGCTCAAATCAACCAAAGGATCTGTCAGGAGACCGAGGCGCGTTCGCTGGTGCTGATGGGCACCACCGCCGCCATGCTGCAGGTCTGCGGCGACGAGATCTTTATCCTCAACTCAGGCGACAGCCGCATCTATCGCCTGTCGGGTCATGAGCTCGAGCAGCTCTCCACGGAGCATATCGTGGTGAGCGGCAGCTCCAAGGCGATCACTCAGTTCTTGGGTATGCCCGAGGGCTATGAGCCTGCTCCTTACGCCGCGCGCGGAAGGTACAGGTCGGGCGATATGTACCTGCTGTGCTCCGACGGTGTGACCGATATGCTCACCGATGAAGAGATCTGTCGCATCATCGACGACAGGATGGATCTCGATGTGCTCGCCCGCGCGCTCGCCGACGCGGCGCTCGACCGCGGCGGCGTCGATAATATCACGGCGCTGCTTTTGCGATTGACAAAATAATCCCCCGCGTATACCGCGGGATCATAAAAACAGAAACGTTACCAACAAAGACAGGGATCAATATGGAGTATAAAAACAATAAAACAGCTAACCGCAGGAGATATAAATCCCGCTACCACAGTCCGCATAATTACAAGACTAAGCGCGGCGGGTCATCCAACCGTGCGCCGATCCTGATCGGCGTGGCGACCTTCCTCATCTTAGCGTCGCTGGTACTGGTGTTCGCCTTCGGGGACAATATCTATACCTTCCTCGACTCGACCTTCCATCCGTCGGCGCTGCCGCTGCCCGAATCCGAGACGATGGGCGTGGTGCTTGCGACCGAGGAGAACGCGCCGCCCGCCGTGGTGGACGTTCCCGATCAGACCGAGGCTGAGCCGGAGCCGACGCAGGCGGACGGCGATCAGGGCGACGACTTTGTCCGACTGCTCACCGCGGCCAACCTCAAGGCGGAGGATCTTAAGGGCACTCAGGCGATCTTCGTCGAGAGTCAGGGCACTGCCGCCAAGGTGTATTTCTTTGAGAAGTCTGCCGACGGTCAGTGGACGCGCCAATTTGATATCGTGGACGGCTTTGTCGGCACGGGCGGCGTATCGGATAACGTCGGTCCCGCCGATGATACCACCCCCAGGGGCACATACAACATCGAGTATGCGATGGGCACGAACATGAGCCCCGGCACCGCGCTGGAGTATTACCAGATCCAGTACGGCATGAACTGGGTTACCGACCCCGCGTCCGTCAACTATAACCGACTGGTGGATGGATCCTCTCCCGTGGACTACACCTCCTGCCAGCAGTTGTATGAGTATACCAAGTCCTACCCCTACGCGGTCGTATTTGATTACAACCGTGATCCTGTGGACACTACCAAGGGCTGCGCGCGCTTCTTGCACGTCGCGACCGCGCCGACCTACGGCGGCGTGGGTATCTCCGAGAACGCCTTGGGTGTCATCCTCGGATGGCTCAACCCCTCCGCAAGACCGACGATCACCATTATCTGATAACAGAAAGGGGCTATCGCATTTGCTGCGATAGCCCCTTAATATGTGTCATCCTGTTATGAAATGCCATGCTTTCGGATTCTTCAATTGACACTCGTATCTGTTCATACTAATCCTTGATAAAGGTTTTTATTAAGGATTAGTATCAGAATGTCTTTTTCTTTGTCAACAGCTCCTGCGGCAGCTGGGCGATGATGATCGCGGCGAGCATGATTCCGCAGCCGATCCATTCGTTGGGTTTCGGTACGGCGTTCATGAAGATCACGCCGCCGATCACGGCGAACACGCTCTCCATGCTCATCAGGATGGAGGCGAGCGACGGATTGGAGGCATACTGCTGACCGATGATCTGCAAGGTGTAGGCAATGCCGCTCGAGCAGATCGAGAGGTACAAGAGCGGCGCCCATCCCGCCAATATCGCCGAGAGATCGGACTTTTCGAAGATCAGCATGAGGATCGCGGACAAAACGCCCGTGACCAAGAACTGGATCGAGCTGAGCTTCACGCCGTCCACCTCGCCGATGTAATGATCGACGCATAAAATCTGGAGTGCAAACGCCATGCTGCAGATCAGCACGACGATATCGCCCGTGTACAGCGCGCCGATCCCGTCATACAGACAGAGGAAGTACAGTCCGATGACCGCGAGGACGACCGCGATCCCGACGAACAGCCCCGGCTTTTTGTGCAGGAACAGTCCGAACAGCGGCACAAAGATGATGTACAGCGCGGTCAAAAATCCGCTGTGCGCCGACGTGGGCGCTCCCGCGGGATACAGCGAGATACCGAACTGCTGCAGGTTGGCAGAGATGCACAGCATCACGCCGCAGATCACCCCTGCCTTGATGAGCTTTTTGCGGTCGGTGGGCTTTTCCTCGAGCAATGGTTTTCCCTTGATGCGCCTTGTCACCGCCGCCACGGGGATCAGCGCGACTGCCGCGATCAGCGAGCGGATCATGTTCACCGTGAACGGCGGCACGGTGTCGCTGAGCTTTTCCTGCGCGACAAAGGCAAATCCCCATATGATCGCCGCCGTCAGCAGTAAGACCGACGACAGCACTTGATGTTTCTTCATATGACCCTCGTTTTGACGGATCACGGGCTGATGTGAGTTGCTCAGCTCCCTATGATCCAAATGATTTCCGCTCAATATCATACAAAAATCGGCAGTTTATGTCAAGGGACGCCCGCTTTTCGACCTCGAATTCGGCAAATAGCATAAAAATGCTCAAAAATCGTTTTTAATTCTATTTTATCACTATAGCGCGTTAAAAAAGTAGTATGATAACCAACGATAACTTTTAAGTCGGTACAGAGATGCCGACAAGGTTGGTTTTGATATCCTTGCGTTACTATGCCTTGTCCGCGTCCGGACGGGGCATATATTATTTTAATTAGGAATGAGGAGTTAGGAATTAGGAATTTTAATCACGGTTGATGTCATAGCTTTTGAAACCGTTTTGTTTGGCGGAGGATGTGACATTTCAATAGATGCGGCTATAGACGGCTGTCAATTCCTCATTCCTCATTAACATTGAGGTTACTATGGAATACAAGGCTACAGTGATGTCGGGCGACGACATCGACAGAGCGCTCAAGCGGATCGCGCACCAGATCATCGAAAAGAACCGCGGACTGGACAACGTCTGCCTGATCGGTATCCGCACCCGCGGCGTACCGCTGGCGCGCCGCTTACAGCGCCATATCGAAGCCATCGAGGGCGTGAGCGTACCTGTGGGCGAGCTGGATATCACCCTCTACCGCGACGACCTGTCCCGCGGCGGCGAGATGCCCGAGGTCAAGGGCAGCAGTATCGATTTCAGCGTTGAGGACAAGATCGTGGTGCTGGTGGACGACGTGATTTACACCTCCCGCACCGCACGAGCCGCGCTAGAAGCGGTCATGAAGCTCGGCAGACCGTCCAAGATCCAGCTGTGCGTTCTGCTCGACAGAGGACATTCCGAGCTGCCGATCCGTCCGAACTACGTCGGTAAGAACATCCCCACCTCGCTCGATGAGGTGGTCGCGGTGCGACTGGCTGAGATCGACGAGGAGAACGCGGTGAAATTGTATCTCAAATAAACCTATTTTGTAGGGACGGGCATTGCCCGTCCGCGGACGATCAATGATCGTCCCTACTGAATAAATAATTATATTTTCCATAAGGGGGAAATCCAAATGAAAATGATTTACAACGTAAAGGATAAGCCCAAATTCGGTCAGCTTATCATTTTTGCGTTCCAGCAGCTGCTGGCGATCATGGCGGCGACCATCGCCGTCCCGATGATCGTGGGCAACGGCATGAGCACCTCCGCGGCGCTGTTCGGCGCCGGCGTCGGTACGCTGGTCTATGTCCTGTTCACCAAGGGCAAGAGCCCTGTGTTCCTCGGTTCCTCGTTCGCCTTCCTCGGCGCGATGTTCGCGGCGTTTGCCGGCGCGGCTACCGTGGGTCTGGGCTATGTCGGCCTGATCATCGGTGCGGCGCTCGCGGGTCTTGTCTATGTCGTGATCGCGCTGATCGTCAAGTTCGCGGGCGTTAAGTGGATCAACAAGATCATGCCCGCCGTTGTCATCGGCCCGATCGTCGCGATCATCGGTCTTTCTCTGGCCGGCAACGCGATCGGCGATCTGACCAAGGTGAACTATACCGCTCCCGTCGATATGGCGCAGGTGCAGGTCGTTGACGTTGATACGGTCAACGAGGACGGCACCATCACCTCCACTTCCGTTGCCGTCAACGAGGACGGCACGGTCAACGCCGGCATCACCCTGACGCCGGATGAGAACGGCAATCTGACCGCTTCCACCCAGCCCGGCTCTCCGTATGTCGC
>DNIP01000027.1 GCA_003499325.1 Oscillospiraceae bacterium | reverse complement strand
CGATGGAATACGCCATCGCGACGATGACCAGACCGAACGCCAGCGCGGTGAGGATGTACGCGCCGTTAGGCTCAGCGCCGTTACAGCCTACGACCGTAGCGGTACCGCATGCGAACAGCACCAGCACGAAGGTGCCGATGAATTCCGCACAGAATTTTTTGATGTTTTCCATGTGTTTCTCTCCTTTAATGAATTTTCCGAATGACATATAGGGTAGATCGCTACCATGCCACTGTCAATATCATACCAAAAGATTTTGAAGATTGCAATAAAAATAGTTAATTATTACAAAATCTTAATCGGTTATCAGAAAAATGTCAAAATCAGCACAAATCCCTCTTGAAATGTCAGATACGCGTGTCAGTGTCACGCTCAACATTTATGATACAGTATTGTATCGTAGGGGAGGGGCTTTGAGGAGTTGTCCAAATCTTTGATTTGGTTTACAACTCCCATGCACCAGCGCTCCAAGAGCAGATTAATCTGCGATTGGCTAAGCGCCACTGCTGCTCCTCCCGAAACGTCTGTTAAAATGACGCACAAACGCGAAGCAGATGAAGCGCGTGTTGTAGGGTACGGCGCTTGCCGACGTACCGAATACTATCCGAATCATACCGTTCGTAAGCAAAGCAGATCAATGCTTGATCCTGACTGAGGCGCTTGCCAATGTACCGAGTCTATTCACCCAACCCTCTACAAACGCGCAACAAACCGTTATACCCTGATCACGCCCGTGTACCCGAAGAGGATCCCCGCCCCTGCGGACAGGCCGATGATCAGGATCGGGTTGAGCTTTTTGTACAGGAGCAGGAACAATGCCACGGCAAAGATCCCAAGGCTGACATAGAGGTTTGCCGATCGGAATACCGCCATGTTAATTCCGTCAAAGAAAAATATTTCCTGTCCGACGCTCAGCACCGTCGCGCCGATCAGTCCGACCACGGTAGCTTTCAGCCCCAGCATCGCGCCCTGCACGATGGTGTTCTCCTTGATTTTCTCGTATATCTTCGCGATCAGCAGGATGATGATGAACGGCGGCAGTACCAAGCCTAAGGTTGCCACGATCGCGCCGAGTAAGCCGCCGACCTCACTGCCGATGTAAGTGGAGATATTGACGGCAAAAGCGCCCGGGGTGCTCTCCGATATCGCGATGAAATCCACCAGCTCGGTGGTCGTCATCCAGCCGTGACGGAGCACGGTCTCCTCAATGAAGGGGATCATCGCGTAGCCGCCGCCGAATGTGAGCGCGCCCATCTTGAAGAATTCGAGGAACAGCAGGAGATAGATGTTCATAGCTTTTTCCCTGCCTTTCTCGCGATCAGCGTCGCCGCGATGCCGATGAGCGCCGCCGAGAGGATCACGATGATGACATTCGCCGAGAAAAACGCCACCGCCGCAAAGGACAGCGCCATGATGCCGTAGGCGACGATGTTCTTCGGACACTTCTTAAACATGGAGATGACCGCCTTGACAAGCAGCGCCAGCACGCCCGCTCGGATGCCGAAGAACGCGTATTTGATGACCTCGAGCTCCTCGAATTTCCGCAGGAACAGCGAGATGATGAAGATGATCAAAAAGCTCGGCAGCACTACGCCGAAGGTGGCGCAGAACGCGCCGAACACACCGCCGATCCGATAGCCGATGAAGGTAGCGGCACAGATGGCGATAGGACCGGGGGTAGTCTCACTGATCGCGACGACCTCGAGCAGATCGTCGCCGTTGATCCATCCCTTTTTGACCGATATTTCATTTTCGATGATCGGGATCATCGCGTAGCCGCCCCCGAAGGTGACCACACCGATCTTCATAAAGGTAAG
Organism: Oscillospiraceae bacterium; assembly: GCA_003499325.1. Lineage (GTDB taxonomy): Bacteria > Bacillota > Clostridia > Oscillospirales > Acutalibacteraceae > Ruminococcoides. The sequence goes on along the minus strand of DNIP01000027.1, from coordinate 2,200 downwards.
AAAAAGCTGTAAGCACAGCTTGAGCTTATGTTTCATACTTGCTCCTTTGGTTAGTTAGGAGTGAGGAGTTAGGAGTTAGGAGTTGATGGTGGGCTTTGCCCACACCCGATTAATAAGGATAGAAGGGTCAATTCTAATTTCTATCAATCAAAATGCGGAACGCATTTCCCAAAACTCCTCACTCCTCACTCCTAACTCCTCACTGAATCTAGTTCTGCTTCTCCACGATCTTGTAATCGTCGGAAAAGCGGAAGTACGGACAGCTCGATTCACTGCCGCTCATGAACCGCGCCAGGTCATCCTCGTCGAGATTGACCTCGCATTCATAGTCGTCAAACGCCTCATTGTAGTTATAGTATGCGCAGAATTCGCAGCTTGATTTTCCTGCCATGGTATCACATCCTTCTGTTGTGCAAATATTATAACAAATCGCCCGCTTTTTTTCAATATGCTGTTGCAATTTGCCCTTTTTTCTATTATACTGATGGTAAATTGATTAAGGAGATGATTCCCATGTTTATTACCAATGATATCAAGTATATCGGCGTCAACGATCATGATATCGATCTGTTCGAGGGACAGTATATCGTCCCCAACGGTATGGCGTACAATTCCTATGCCATCATCGACGAAAAGATCGCCATCATGGACACCGTCGATCAGCATTTCGGCAAGCAGTGGCTCGAGAACCTTAAATCCGTGATCGGCGACCGCAAGCCCGATTATCTTGTCGTACAGCATATGGAGCCCGACCACAGCGCCAACATTGATAACTTTTTGAACGCTTATCCCGACGCGATCGTCGTCTCCTCGCAGAAGGCGTTCAATATGATGGTCAACTTCTTCGGCACCGACTACGCCGACAGACGCATCGTCGTCAAGGAGGGCGATACGCTGGAGCTGGGCAAGCATACGCTCAACTTTGTCGGCGCGCCCATGGTGCACTGGCCTGAGGTTTTGATGACCTATGACAGCACCGATCAGGTGCTCTTCTCCGCCGACGGCTTCGGCAAGTTCGGCGCGCTGGATGTGGAAGAGGACTGGGCTTGTGAAGCCCGCCGCTATTATATCGGCATCGTCGGCAAGTACGGCAAGCAGGTGCAGAACGTGCTCAAAAAGGCGGCAGGTCTGGATATTCAGATCATCTGCCCGCTCCACGGCCCCGTGCTCTCTGAGAACCTCGGCTACTACCTCGATCTGTACAACACATGGTCGTCCTACGGCGTCGAGACCGACGGCATCATGATCGCCTACACCTCCGTCTACGGCCACACCAAAAAGGCGGTCGAGCTGCTCGCGGACAAGCTCCGTGAGGCAGGCTGCCCCAAGGTAGCGGTCAACGATCTGGCGCGTGAGGATATGGCGGAGTGCGTCGAGGACGCCTTCCGTTACGGCAAGATCATCCTCGCCACCACCACCTATAACGCGGATATCTTCCCCTTCATGCGCGAGTTCATCAATCACCTGACCGAGCGCAATTTCCAGAATAAGACCGTCGGCTTCATCGAGAACGGCTCATGGGCGCCGCTTGCGGAAAAGACCATGCGCAAGATGCTCGAGGGCTGCAAGAATATCACCTATACCGACAACAATGTCCATATCCTCTCCGCCATGAACGACGATAACATTGCCGAGATCGACGCGCTGTGCGAAGAGCTGACCATGGATTATGTCGCGATGGATAGCGAGAAGGCGGACAAGAACGACCTGACCGCGCTGTTCAATATCGGCTACGGCCTGTATGTCGTCACCGCGCGCGACGGCGACAAGGACAACGGCTGTATCGTCAACACCGTCTCCCAGGTCACCAACACCCCCAACCGTATCGCGGTTTGCATCAATAAGAAGAACCTCACCCATGATATGGTCGCAAAGACCGGCATGATGAACGTCAACTGCCTGTCCACCGACGCGCCGTTCAGCGTGTTCGAGCACTTCGGCTTCCAAAGCGGCAGAGACGCGGACAAGATCATCGGCGAGGGCATCCTGCGCTCCGACAACGGCGTGGCGTTCCTCGGCCACTATATCAACTCCTTCATGTCGCTGAAGGTCGAGCAGACCGTTGACCTCGACACCCACAGCATGTTCATTTGCTCCGTCACCGAGGCGCGCGTCATCACCGATGTGGAGACCATGACCTATACTTATTATCAGAACAACGTCAAGCCCAAGCCAGAGACCGACGGCAAGAAGGGCTGGG
>DNIP01000041.1:2619-5929 GCA_003499325.1 Oscillospiraceae bacterium | reverse complement strand
TACCGGCCACGGCGTAGGCACGAAGCTGCATGAAGACCCCAGTGTACCGAACTACGGTACACCCGGACGAGGCCCTCGCCTCATTCCGGGCATGACGATCGCAATCGAACCGATGATAACGGCGGGCGATTACAAAACGAGGATCCTGTCCGACGGCTGGACTGCCGTGACGCAGGACGGCTCCCTCGCGGCGCACTTTGAACACACTGTGTGCATCACGCCCGACGGCCCGCGTATCATGACCTTGCTCAAGTGAGGTCACTATGGAGATCACAAAGGGCAGTGTTGTCATCGCCAAGGCAGGCCGCGACAAGGGCAAGGCTTTTGCGGTGATAGAGGCTTTAAGCGACAGAGAGGTACTCATCGCCGACGGCAAGCGCCGGCCGATCGAACGCCCCAAGCGCAAGAACGTCATCCATCTGCAAGCAACCCGCACGGCTGTCGATTGCATTACAACAAACCGACAACTTAGAAACATACTCAAAGAGTTTTTACAGGAGGCTTAAGTCATGTCAAAACAGGATGTTATCGAGATAGAGGGTATCGTCACCGAGGCTCTGCCGAACGCGCAGTTCACCGTAGAGCTTCCCAACGGCCACAAGATTCTGGCTGTTATCTCAGGCAAGCTGAGAATGAACTTCATCCGCATCCTCCCGGGCGATAAGGTGACCGTAGAGATGTCGCCTTACGATTTGACCAGAGGACGCATCACCTGGCGTACAAAATAAACGCCATAGGCAAACCTACATTGTAGGGGAGGGGCTTGCTCCTCCCGGAGCAATTCAGGTGTGCGATCAGCAAGAAATTATCTTACTAAGAAGGAAAGGAATGATATTATGAAAGTCAGACCTTCAGTAAAGAAAATGTGTGAAAAGTGCAAGGTTATCAAGCGCCACGGTAAGGTTATGGTAATCTGCGACAACCCCAAGCATAAGCAGAGACAGGGCTAAAAGCGGAGCTTTTAGCAGAGAACAGAGAAAAGATAATAGAGAATAACTGATGGCGGGACGCCCGCACCCGATTTGTATGGCGAGATGAAGCCTCATACAAATTCAAAACGCGTCAGCGTTTCCCTTCACTGTTATCTGTTATCTATTATCTGTTATCTGTATTTCTACAAATCTTTCACACAAATCAATTTATTATTATTAAATGGAGGTGCACTAAATGGCTCGTATAGCAGGTGTTGACTTGCCCCGTGACAAGCGAGTTGAAATCGGACTCACTTATATCTACGGTATCGGTCGTAAAACCGCTACAGACATTATTGCTGCAACAGGCGTCAATCCGGACACCCGTGTTCGTGATCTGACCGAAGAAGACGTATCAAAACTCAGAGAATATATCGACCATAATTGCCGCGTTGAAGGTGATCTCCGTCGTGATATCGCTTTCGACATCAAGAGACTTATCGAAATCGGCAGCTATCGCGGCGTTCGCCACAGAAAGGGTCTGCCCGTAAGAGGTCAGCGTAGTAAGACCAACGCTCGTACCCGCAAAGGCCCGCGCAAGACGATGGCTAACAAGAAGAAGTAAGGAGGGCAATTTAAATGGCAGTTAAAACAGGTAAGAAGGCTCCGATCCGCCGCCGCCGTGAGAGAAAGAATATCGAAAAGGGCTCGGCGCATATCCAGTCTACCTTTAACAACACAATCGTCACTATATCCGACACACAGGGCAACGCGGTCTCCTGGGCAAGCGCAGGCGAGCTCGGCTTCCGCGGCTCCAGAAAGTCTACTCCCTTTGCTGCGCAGAGCGCTGCCGAGACAGCCGCTAAGGTCGCGATGGAGCATGGCATGAAGAGCGTCGAGGTCTATGTCAAGGGACCCGGTCAGGGTCGTGAGGCGGCGATCCGCGCCCTGCAGACCGCAGGTCTGGAGGTCACCATGATCAAAGACGTTACCCCCATTCCGCACAACGGATGCCGTCCTCCCAAGAGAAGACGTGTATAATAGAAGAAGGAGGATATAGAATATGGCTAAGAATCAACAGCCTATCGCAAAGCGCTGCAGAGCGCTGGGCATTTCGCCCGCTGTTATGGGTTACTCCAAAAAGACTTCCAACCGTAACCCCGGCGGCAAAATGAGAAGAAAACAGAGTGAATACGGTATCCAGCTGACCGAGAAGCAGAAGGTCAAGTTCATCTACGGCGTTCTGGAGAAGCAGTTCCGTATGTATTATGAAAAGGCTGAGAAGATGGAAGGCAAGACCGGCGAGAACCTGCTCTCTCTCGTAGAGCGCAGACTCGACAACGTTGTCTATCGTCTGGGTCTCTGCTCCACCCGTCGTGAGGGCAGACAGCTGGTCAACCACGCTCACTTCACCGTTAACGGCAAGAAGTGCAATATTCCCTCTTACCTTGTGAAGGAAGGCGACGTGATCGCGGTAGCGGACGGCTCCAAGGACACCAACCGCTTCAAGGCGATCGCCGAGGCTGACGGTACCACTCTGATCCCCAAGTGGCTCGAAAAGACCGACAAGCTCAGCGGCAAGGTCATCGCGCTTCCTGCTCGCGACGACATCGACTATCCCGTTGAGGAACATCTCATCGTCGAGTTGTACTCCAAGTAATTTGTACGCCGGTCGGATTTTTCCGACATCGCGTCTGTGGGCTTCGATTGGGATAGGGGTTACCCTTGTGCTCGTTTTGCGCTTCACTCGATGGAGCATAGGTGTACCATCCGGTTGATCCTGCGGGCAACGCGGCAGGTTTTCCTGTCAGCGCAGCTAAAAATTTAAGGAGGAATTCGCTCATGATAGAGATAGAAAAGCCCAGAATTGATACAGAAGAATTATCTGCGGACGGTAAGTACGGCAGATTTGTGGTTGAACCCTTAGAGCGAGGCTTCGGCAACACGCTGGGCAACTCTCTGCGCCGCGTACTGCTCTCGTCCCTCGAGGGCGTAGCCGTCACATCGATCAAGATAGACGGAGTTCTTCACGAGTTCTCTACCATCCCCGGCGTCAAGGAAGACGTCACCGAGATCGTTCTGAACATGAAGAGCTTGGTAGCTAAACTCCATTCTAACGGTCCCAAGATCGTTGAGATCTCGGCGGAGGGTCCCTGTGAGGTCACTGCCGAGAGCATCAAGTGCGACAGCGAGGTTGAGATCCTCAACCCCGAGCTGCACATTGCGTCCCTTGCCGACGGCGCTGTGCTGAACATGGAGATCACGCTGGATAAGGGCAGAGGCTATGTCCCCGCCGAGAAGAACAAGCTGATCTCGGGCAACGAGATCATCGGCGTGCTCCCCATCGACTCTATCTACACCCCTGTCCTCAAGGTGAACTACACGGTGGACAACACCCG
>DNIP01000041.1:0-2533 GCA_003499325.1 Oscillospiraceae bacterium | reverse complement strand
GACTATGACAAGCTCACCCTGAGCGTTTGGACAAACGGCGTTCTCAACGCGCAGGAGGCTGTATCGCTGGCGGCTAAGGTCCTGACCGAACACCTCAATCTCTTTGTCAACCTCTCCGACAGAGGCTACAACACCGAGATCATGGTGGAAAAGGACGACAAGGGCAAGGAGAAGGTGCTCGAGATGACCATCGAAGAGCTCGACCTCTCCGTCCGTTCGTTCAACTGCTTGAAGAGAGCCGGTATCAACACCGTAGAAGACCTCATCTCTAAGTCCGAGGAGGACATGATGAAGGTGCGCAACCTCGGCAGAAAGTCGCTCGAGGAAGTTGTCTTTAAGCTCGATACACTGGGCTTCAGCCTGCGTAAAGAGGACGAATAATTGATACAATTCATGGTGAGAAACGGCGCACGCGCCCCATCTCAACCGATACTTTATAGACTATCTGTAAAGAAATGACCCGAAAGGAGTGAATTAAAATGCCGGGTACCAGAAAACTGGGCAGAGCTACCGACGCTCGTCTCGCGATGCTGAGAGCTCTCGTCACCTTCCTGCTCGAAAACGGTAAGATCGAGACCACCCTCTCCCGTGCCAAGGAAACCGCTTCCATGGCGGAGAAGATGATCACGATCGCGAAGAAGGACACCCTCGCGAACAAAAGACAGGTCATGGCGTTCGTCACCAAGGAGGACGTCGCGACCAAGCTGTTCAAGGAGATCGCGCCCAAGTATGCGGATCGTAACGGCGGTTACACCCGCATCACCAAGATCGGCCCCCGTCGCGGCGACGCTGCCGAGATGGCCATCATCGAGCTGGTTTAAGTTCATATGAGATAATGCCTCACCTTCGGGTGGGGCTTTTTCTTTTTAATTAGGAATGAGGAATTAGGAGTGAGGAGTGAGGAGTTAGGAGTGAGGAGTTAGGAGTGAGGAATTAGGAATTAGGAATTAGGAATGATGAGTTAGGAGTTAGGAGTGAGGAGTTGTTAGCGGATTATGAAACGTTGCAGTGACACAAAGAAAACGGCACGCGGCGGCGCGCCGCTTTATCAAGCTCTATGTGAAAGGGTTTGTTTCCGTACGCAGCACATGACAGTGACAATAGAAAAAGGGCACACGTGCCGAAAAAGACTGTCACTTACCGTCACTCAGTCGCTGTTTTCCGCATGAACAGTGGGTTTTTGCGCTGTGACGGTAACAGGCTCGCGCTGCCCTTGTACCGTCACTTGACGCTGATCAGGGGTAGGGTGTTCCCAATTTGCGTCACGCTGCGGGAGCTTTTGCTGCTGTTCCTGTTGCTGCTCCTGTTGCTGCTCCTGTGCATCGCCCTTTGGGTCGCAATAGGTGACCGCCACCATGCGCGCCGTATTGCGGCGAATGGTAGCGAAGGTCACGCCCTCGTCCTCCAATTCAAAACGAAAGCGGTTCATCAGGCGCTTGAGGTGATTCGGCTCGGTTTTCACCCCCGACGCGCGGTAAAAATCCTTGGCAAAATCGGCGGTAGAGCCGTAGTAATAGCCCTGTGTCATCATGAACGCGACAAGCAGATAGAGCGTTTTGGGCATTTCTCGCGTGACAGGAACATAGCTGTCGCTCTTGACCTTCCAGACAAAGCGCTCGCGGTCAAAGTGCAGGGTCAGTTCTCTGTCCTCAATATCCCTTCCGGTACAGGAGAGGGTCGCGGTGCGAGAGGAGCGCTCCTTCTTTTTGAGCACCATCAGGGTATCGGCGGAGCCCGCGATCCCGTTGGTGCCCGAGATCTCGTTCATGTAGTCGCTGTCGCTCTGCTTTCGGGTGTGGTGCACCAGCAGGATGCAGATGTTCAGCTCGTCGGCTATATTCTTAAGACGGCTCACCTCGGCGTAGTCGTTGGCATAGCTCAGCTCCGTTCCCTGTGCGCGAATCTTCTGAAAGGTGTCGATCACCACCAGCCTTGTATCCGCGTGCTCGTGTACAAAATCCCGCAGCTCTTCTTCCAGCATATCACCCAGCGAGGCGCAGTTCAGCGAGAAATGAAGCGCAGGCGGATAAACCTCCGACATGGCGAGGGAGCGTTCCTGCAGCCGCAGCTTGCTGTCCTCCAGCGCGATATACAGCACCGAGCCCTGCTTTGTTTCCATCCCCCAGAAGGGCTGACCCTTGGCGATCTGCATACAAAGGTGGAGTACCATCCAGCTCTTACCGACCTTGGGCGAGCCTGCCAGCACCCCAAGCCCCGGGCGCAAAAAGCCCTCTACAATGTATGTCAGGCGTTCCAGCCGCGAATCGCACAGATCCTCACAGCTGAAGGTTTGCAGCCGATGCGTCGGCGCCATCCCTCTCTCTACACTCTCGTACGCTTCTTCAAATACCCGACCGACTTCATTTGTGATGTTGTTCATTTTCAACCATCCTTTCCGTTAGTACCGGAGCAAATACGGATCCTTTGTCGGCTGTCGATCCGTGTTCGCCCTTCAACTATGCAAAGATAAGGCAAAAAATTGCATATTTTTATGCAACCGGCACCGTAGTGCTTTATCGATCTCTATGTGAAT
>DNIP01000187.1 GCA_003499325.1 Oscillospiraceae bacterium | reverse complement strand
TTTTTAAAAACCTATTGACAAAGTAGTTAAAACCCGTTATACTAAGTTAGTCGAAGCTAACCAGATAATCGTTTAACTTATCGACTTTTATTTTTAACCAAAGGTTAGCTGTGGCTAACCTATTCGCCAAAGGTGAAAACGTGAAAGAGAGAACGGCACGATTTGACGGACGCGCTCCGTCAAGACTGATCAAAAACGAATCAAGAGAAGACTATCTCGAATCCATCTTTCTGCTGCAACGGGAGCTCGAGCGCCCGATCCGCTCCTTTGAGCTGTCGGAGCAGATGAACCTCAGCAAGCCCAGCGTCTGCCGAGCGATGAACATTCTTCGCGACCAAGAGCTCGTCACGATGGACGACGACTATTTCATCAGCCTCACCGAAAAAGGCATAACGGAAGCAAAGCGCGTCTATGCAAAGCACTGCTACTTCAAAGCGATCCTCATGGGCGCAGGCATCGAGGAAGAGACCGCCGAGAACGAGGCGTGCCGTATCGAGCATATCATCAGCGACAAGAGCTTCTTTCTGCTCAGAGAAAAATACCCTGTCGGCGAACCGATCAACTGATCCACTCATTTGCTAATCCCTATTTGTCAATACATTTTTCTTCCGACAGCTCCGAGTATCATTGATATGCGGAGTTGTCAAAATCTTTTCCTCTTTCAAAGGTTGTAAGCACACGGCGCAGGTCGGTAATGCTCTGTGCCGCTGTGCTGCCTTCCTTTTCCCTTTCATTCAATAACCCCTACTTCTGTGTAATACATAAGCTTTCCCGATACAGGCATCCCTGATAGCGACCATGGGATGCCTGTTTGAGGGAGCACCGATATTCGTATAATACTTGCCCTGTTACGCAAGATAATGATAAGGAGGACACGATAATGTGCTATTCAACGATTGAAAAAGTATACGCTAGACAGATCATCGACTCACGCGGCAATCCTACCGTAGAGGCTGAGGTCACCCTCGCCGACGGTACCGTTGCTCGCGGAGCGGCTCCCAGCGGCGCTTCTACCGGCGAGTTTGAGGCGCTTGAGCTGCGCGACGGCGACAAGAACTGCTACGGCGGCAAAGGCGTGATGAAGGCGGTCGAGAACGTCAACACCCTGATCGCCCCTGCCCTGATCGGCGCGGACGCCGCGGATATCTACGCGGTCGACAAGATCATGCTCGACCTCGACGGTACGAAGGATAAAAGCAAGCTCGGCGCTAACGCGATCCTTGCCGTTTCTATCGCTGCTTCCAGAGCGGCGGCAAGCTGTCTGGGACTGCCGCTGTATAAATTCCTCGGCGGCGTACAGGGGACAAACCTCCCCGTTCCGATGATGAACATCTTAAACGGCGGCGCTCACGCGACCAACACCGTTGATACGCAGGAATTCATGATCATGCCTGTCGGCGCTCCTACGTTCAGCGAAGCGCTGAGATGGTGCACCGAGGTGTTCCACGCGCTGGCAAAGATCCTCAAGGACAGAGGTCTTGCTACCTCTGTCGGCGATGAGGGCGGCTTTGCGCCGAACCTTTCCTCCGATGAGGAAACCATCGAGACCATCCTTGAAGCCGTCAAGCTCGCGGGCTATGAGCCGGGCAAGGACTTCATGATCGCCATGGACGCGGCGTCCTCCGAGTGGAAGAGCGAAAAAGGCAAGGGCTTCTATCATCAGCCGAAATCCGGCAGAGATTTCACCACCGACGAGCTGATCGATCACTGGGAAGCGCTGGTCGACAAATATCCGATCATCTCCATCGAGGACGCGCTCGACGAAGAGGACTGGGATGGCTGGAAGCGCCTGACCGACCGTCTGGGCAAGAAGGTTCAGCTGGTCGGCGACGATCTGTTCGTCACCAACACCGAGCGTCTCTCCAAGGGTATCGCCAACGGCTGCGCGAACTCCATCCTGATCAAGCTCAACCAGATCGGTACAGTCTCCGAGACCTTAGAGGCGATCAAGATGGCGCACAAGGCAGGCTACACCGCGATCTCCTCCCACCGTTCGGGTGAGACCGAGGACACCACGATCGCCGACCTCGCCGTTGCACTGAACACCTGCCAGATCAAGACCGGTGCGCCCAGCCGCTCTGAGCGTGTCGCAAAATACAACCAGCTCCTCCGAATCGAGGAAGAGCTCGGCTGTGCCGCTCAGTATCCCGGCATGAACGCGTTCAACGTCAAGAAGTAAGTTTTCTTCATTATCACAAAAGGCTTCGGAAGTTCCCCTCCGAAGCCTTTTTCCTATATTAAGCAACCGAACAAAAGCACGCTTTCGCTATTTCGCGTCGGGGCTTGGTACAAAACCGAGCTCCCCTGCTCTCTGCTTGCTCATGAGGTGGAAATTACACTCGTCGTCACCGTAGCCGAGCGTTTTCGTTCTGTCAAGGACAGCGCCCTGCATCTCAAAAGTCGCCATCTCTATCTCAGGGATCTCCTTTTCGATATAATCGAACGCCGTTTTGGCGAATGCGAATTTGATAAATCCGCCGATCATGCCGTATTTCACGTTACCTCTCCTTATCTTTTATCCTAACGCGACGTCCAGCGCCATCATCACGGTGAAGCCCACCGCAAAGAGCAGCACGCCGATATGCGAATGCTCGCCCTGCGCCATCTCGGGGATCAGCTCTTCCACTACCACATACACCATCGCGCCCGCGGCAAAGGACAGCAGGTACGGCATGGCAGGTACGATCAACCCGGCGAACAACACCGTCAGCGCGCCGAAGATCGGCTCAACCGCGCCAGACAGCGTTCCGTTCAGAAAGGCTTTTCCTTTGGACTGTCCCTGTGCATGGAGCGGCATGGAGATGATCGCTCCCTCGGGAAAGTTCTGGATCGCGATACCGAGCGAAAGCGCCAACGCGCCGCCCGCGCTGATCTCGGCGGAACCGGATAACAGCCCCGCGTACACCACCCCGACCGCCATGCCCTCGGGGATATTATGCAGCGTGACGGCAAGCACCATCATCGTTGTGCGCGCCAGCTTGCTTTTCGGTCCCTCTGCCTTTTCTTCGTTGATGTGCAAATGCGGGATCACATGATCAAGCAAGAGCAAGAATCCCACACCCAGCCAGAATCCGATAAAAGCGGGCAGGAACGACCACTTTCCCATCGGCTCCGACTGTTCGATCGCGGGGATGATCAGGCTCCACACACTCGCCGCCGTCATCACTCCCGCCGCAAAGCCCGTCAGCGCCCTCGATACATTTACGCTCAGCGAGCGCTTCATAAAGAATACGACGGCAGACCCGAGCGTCGTACCGACGAACGGGATCATCAAACCTAATATCACAGACATGGTCATCCAATCACCCCTCTCGCAAACTCTGTTATTTCTTTGCAATGACCGTGATCCACGGCTTTTCCGGGTGATGAACAGCATTGACCTCTGTGAAGCCTGCCGTTCTCAGTGCTTTTTCGAGCTGATCCACGGTATAGCATTTCATCCCCTCGATGATCTTCTCGAACTTCAGGCTCGTTTCGTCCGTGCCGTCGGACTCGTTGCAGATGAGGAAGGTGCCGCCCTTCTTCAATACGCGGCAGACCTCGGCAAAGCAGTGCTCGAGTCCCGGCCAGAAATAGACCGTTTCGAACGCCGTTGCGAGCTCGAACTCACCGTCCGCAAACGGAAGCTGAGCTACGTTACCCTGCACGACCTTGCATCTGCCCGACGCGATCATATCCTTGTTATAATCCTTCGTTTTCTCCACAGACAGCTCGGAATAGTCCAGCGCCGTCACCTTTGCGGACGGATATTGTTTGAGCAGTTCGCCGGTATTCCTTCCGCCGCCGCAGCCGAGCTCCGCGATATGCGAGGGCTCAGCGATAGTGAGATACGACATACCCCAGTCAGCGAGCTTGGCGTGTCCGCCGTTCATCCCGCCAACCATCATTTTCCCGAGGAAGCCTTCCGGCTTTCTCGTCTGATTGATATATTTCTTAAAAAGCCCCATTTTGATCTTCCTCCCTTCATATAATTGCAGTCACATTAGAGACTGCCCATTTCGCGCTTTCGCTCTGCAGGTTCACCATTTTGGCGAATTCTCCGCCGGTATTCATCA
>DNIP01000039.1 GCA_003499325.1 Oscillospiraceae bacterium | reverse complement strand
TGTTGCCTTATCTTAATGATATTGTCCCATAAGGGAGCCTTTATTATGTTGTGATGATTTTTTCGGCGACCTTGATGCCGTCAACGGCAGCGGATACGATGCCGCCCGCGTAGCCCGCGCCTTCGCCGCAGGGGTACAGTCCTCTCAGGCTCACGCTCTGCATACTCTCGTCGCGCGTGATGCGGATGGGGGAGGAGCTGCGGCTTTCCACCGCGGTGAGGATCGCGTCGGGATGATTGAAGCCGTGCAGTCTGCGGTCGATCATCGGGATCGCCTCGCGCAGAGAGTCGGTCACGAACGGCGGCAGGATGTCCTCCATGCTCGCAAAGCCGGTGCCGGGCAGATAGCTCGGTGTGACCTCGCCGAGTCGGGTGGAGATTTCTTTGTTGAGAAAGTCGCCGACGCGGATGATCGGCGCGCGGTAATCGCCGCCGCCCGCGACAAACGCCTTGCGCTCCAGCTCTCTTTGCCAGAACATGCCCTTGAGCCGATGCTCACCGTTGATATCATCCGGATGGACGGATACCAATAGAGCCGCGTTGGAATTGACCTTGTCACGCGCAAATTCGCTCATGCCGTTGGTGACAACGCTGTTTTCTTCGCTTTGTGCCGCGACGACCACGCCGCCCGGGCACATACAAAAGGTATATACCCCGCGTCCATCCCTGAGGTGGACGTTTTGTTTGTAGTAAGCGGCAGGCAGTTTATTGTGTGCCGCGCCGTATTGGGAGCGGTCGATGCTCTCGCGCAGATGCTCGATACGCACGCCGACGGAGAACGGCTTCGGTTCGATATGAATGTCCATGCGGTGGAGCAGTTCAAAGGTGTCGCGCGCGCTGTGCCCGATCGCAAGCACGATCTCGTTGCAGTCGATCAGCCGCTTTGCGCCGTGATGCTCGACCTCGGCGGCGGTGATGGCGCCGTCATGCCTTTTGATATCGACCAATTTGGTGTCAAAGTAGATCTCCGCACCGAGAGCGATCAATTCCTCACGGATATTTTTGACGGTGTCGCGCAGCTTGTCCGTGCCGATATGCGGCTTGGCGTTATAGAGGATCTCTTCGGGAGCGCCGTGCGCGGCAAATTCAAGGAGCACCTTGCGCGATCTACCGTCCTTGGTGCCGGTGTTGAGCTTTCCGTCTGAGAACGTGCCCGCACCGCCCTCGCCGAATTGCACATTACATTCGGTGTTAAGGACTGCCTTTTGCCACATTCGGTTGACCGCTTTGGCGCGTTCCTCCACGCATGATCCGCGCTCAATCACGATGGGGCGAATACCGCTCTGCGCTAAAATCAACGCGCAGAATAATCCCGCAGGCCCCGTGCCGACGATCAGCGGTCGCTTCTCTTTGTTCTTCGGCGTCAGGGGAAGGTAGCGGTACGGTTCGGTGATAACGGCGTTTTTGCATTTTGCTTTATTCAGCGCCGCCTGCTCGTTGCCGCTCAACGTGATATCGATGCTTGTGGTATAGTGGATGTCGTTTTTGTGCCGCGCGTCGATGGAGCGGCGGTAGAGCGATGCTGTTTTGATCGCTTTTTCAGATATCCGCAGCTCCTTGGCGCAGACCCTGCGAATGTCGTCGTCGGTATAGCCCAAGGGGAGTTTTATATTGCTCAGCCGTATCATAGGTGATCCCCCGCGCACATTCCGCTCGCAAAGGCGAACTGGAGATTGTAGCCGCCGCAGTCGCCGTCAATATCTAATGCCTCGCCGATGAGATACAGTCCGCGATGGCGTTTGCTTTCAAAGGTGTGGGGGTCGATCTCGCTCAGCCTGACCCCGCCCGCGGTGACCTGCGCTTTTTTGAAATCGCGGTTCTCCTCGCAGACAAAGCGCCAGTCAGTGATATGACGGCACAGCAACTTTATTTCTTTATTAGAAATATCTTGACAGGGTGAGGAGGGCTTGATGCCGCACGATTTCAACAGCGCCAACCCGATGTTTTTATGGATCATTCCCGTGAAAATCTCGCCCGCGCTGTTGCTGCGCCTGAATCTCTCGGTGATCTCTTGCTCGACCTGCTCATCGGTGAAATCAGGCAGAAGATTGAGGTGAATCTCGCAACCGCCAAGATTGGCGCGTCGGGATAGGTTGAAAATACAGATGCCCGATAACGCGTTTTCGGTGAACTGCACCTCGCCGCGTTCGGCTTTGATGATCCTTTTGTCACGGATCAGGGTGGCTTCTGCCGACGCGCGGATACCCTTGAGCGATTTTAAATACTCGCTTTTGACCTTGACGGGTGAGAGGGAGGGGCTGAGCTTGGTTGTGCTCAAACCCAGTGATCTTAGCAATTCGCGGTTGTCACTGACTCTGCCCGCGTAATCCGCCTTACCGCCCGCGGCGATCACCAGCTTTTTGGCAAAAAGCCGTATCTCGGCTGTCATGATCTCATAGCCATCGGCGGTCTTTTGGATGCGTTGGATATCGGTGTTGCAGACGGTGTCAATGTTGAGCTGTGCGAGTCTCATGCGCAGTACGTCGAGGACGGAGCTTGCCTGATTGGACAGGGGATAAACTCGTTGCTCGCTGTCGGTATGTGTGAGCAGACCGAGATCGCGAAAGCAGGATAAGACTGTATCGGGATTATATTTCTTAAAAAGAATATTGATCAGAGCTTCGCTCCCGTCGCCGTGATAGCTCTGCGCATCCGCGCCGATGTGGCTGAGGTTGCATCGACCGTTACCGGTGACAAGGAGCTTTTTGCCTATGCGATCCGCTTTTTCCAGTATGACGATCGACAGCTCGGGGTGGTGCTGTACGGCACGGATCGCGCACATCAGTCCCGCCGCTCCGCCGCCGATGACCGCCGCGTAAACGTTACGCTTCTTCATTATGCCTTGGGCGCGAAGATCGCGCCGATCGCGCCGAATACGCCCATTGACGCCAAGCCCATGATCACGCCCGCGATGACGACGCCGAGCATGACGGCGATGATGCTTTTCTTAAAGCCCATGTCAAGGATGGACGCCGCTAGCGTTCCCGTCCAAGCGCCTGTACCGGGCAGGGGGATGCCGACGAACAGCATCAGCGCAACAAACAAACCTCTGCCTGCCTTTGCCTGTAATTTCTTGCCGCCCTTTTCACCCTTCTCTAAGCAGAAGGTGAAGAACTTGCCGATGTACTTTTTGTCTTTGCCCCACTCGAGCACCTTGCGCGCGAAAAGATAGATGAACGGCACGGGGAGCATATTGCCGAGGATGGCGAGGATGTACACGACGACCATGTTCATATGACCGCCGAGGTTGTTCACGCCGACGGCATAAGGAATCGCGCCGCGCAGCTCGATCAGCGGCACCATGGAAATCAAGAAAACAACAATATAATGAAGCATAGGGAATCTCCTTTTCGTTTTTTCTCCATAGCATTATAACTGAAAAAAACAGTCTTTTCAACTCTAATTTGAAGGATTGATAAAACTTATATGAATCCGTTTGACAACTTATGCGGAATAGATTAGAATAAACTCGGATTATTATGATAACAAAACCGCATAATCAGGTGCAGAATGAAAGATAGAAAAATGATGATCGCACGCGTAGTGTTAACGGTGCTGACGGTAGCGGCGGTCGCCGCGATCTTCTACAATTCATCGCAGAGCGCGATCGAATCGACCGAGCGCAGCTCGCCCTTGACCGATTGGATCAACGGCATCCTGGCGGGATTCCCGATCCCGTTCAGCGTAACGGAAAGTTTCATACGCAAGCTCGCGCATTTTACCGAGTATGCGATCCTCGGCGCGATGCTGAGCGTGACATATTATGTGTATCAACTGAAGATCAGAACGGCGCTGATCACAACGCTGATCACAGGCGCAGCCGTTGCGGTGATCGACGAGATCATTCAGCTGTTCCCCGCAGGACGATCCTGTCAGATCAGCGATATTTTGCTCGATTGCTGCGGCGTAGCTTTTGCGACCGTGATCGTGATGCTGATTATTCGGGCGATAGAGAACAATCGCCGTAAAAAGCACATTGGACAATCAACATAAATGCTGGTTTCATTTTGGAAGGAAGGGAAAAACGTGAGTGAGGTTTCTCAGAATAAAATGGGCGTAAAGCCGATGCTCCCGCTGCTGTTGGGAATGTCGCTGCCCGCGATGCTGTCGATGATGATTCAGGCGTTGTATAACGTGGTCGACAGTATCTTTGTCGCGCGCTATTCTCCCGACGCGCTGCAGGCGGTGTCATT
>DNIP01000191.1 GCA_003499325.1 Oscillospiraceae bacterium | reverse complement strand
CGTGCCACGTCAACTCGTCCGAGCTCATTTTGCAGACCATCAAGGATGAGCTGGGGATCGACGACGGACAGACCACCGAGGACGGACTCTTTTCGCTCAAATGTGTGGCGTGTCTGGGCTGCTGCTCCCTCTCCCCTGTCATGATGGTGAATGAGGACACCTACGGCTCGCTGACCCCCGACAAAACCAAGAAAATTTTGAAAGAACTAAGGGAGGCGGCAGTATGAGGATCGTCATCGGACAGGGCTCCTGCGGTATCGCCGCGGGTGCCGAGAAGGTACGCCAAGCCTTATTAAAAGAAAAAATCAATGCAGACGCGCGCGTCTCGATTACCGGCTGTATCGGTATGTGCTACCTCGAGCCGATCGTGGATATCTATGATGAAGATAAGCTCACCAGATTGGTTAAGGTTTCGGAGAGCGACGCTCCCGCAATCGCCGAGTACATCAACACAGGTGATCGCTCTAAGATCGAAAATCTCGTTGTCACAGACGAGGACAGCGAGTTCCTCTCGAAGCAGACCCGTATCGCTCTGCGCAACTGCGGTATCATCAATCCCGAGATCATCGAGGAATATATCGAGAAAGACGGCTACACCGCGCTGAAAAAGGCGCTCGGCATGACCCCCGAGGAAGTGATAGAGATCATCAAGACCTCGGGCTTGGCGGGTCGCGGCGGCGCGGGCTTTCCGACATGGTTCAAGTGGAACGCCGCCAGACAAAGCGAGGGTAAGGAAAAGTACCTGATCTGTAACGCCGACGAGGGCGACCCCGGCGCGTTTATGGATCGTGCGGTTATCGAGAGCGACCCACATAATCTCATAGAGGGTATGCTGATCGGCGCGTATGCCATCGGCGCAAAGCACGCGGTCGTCTACGTCCGTGCGGAATATCCCCTCGCCATCAAGCGTTTAAAGAATGCTCTTGAACAGGCGCGTGAAAAAGGCATCATCGGCAACAACATTTTCGGTACCGACTTCTCCTGCGACTTCATGATCAAGGCGGGCGCGGGCGCGTTTGTCTGCGGTGAGGAAACCGCGCTGATCGAATCGCTCGAGGGTCACAGAGGTATGCCGCGCTTGAAGCCCCCCTTCCCTGCTCAGTCGGGCTTCTGGCGTAAGCCCAGTAATATCAACAACGTCGAGACCTTCGCCAACGTCGCGTGGATCATCAACAACGGCGGTGAAGCGTTCGCTGCGATGGGTACAGAGGGCAGTAAGGGCACCAAGGTATTCGCCGTTACAGGTAAAGTGAAAAGATCGGGTCTCGTTGAGATCCCGATGGGAAAGACCCTGCGCGACGTCATCTTCGATATCGGCGGCGGGATGAAGACCGACAAGCCCTTTAAGGCTGTCCAGATGGGCGGCCCCTCGGGCGGATGTATTCCTGCCGATCTGATCGACACTGTCATCGACTACAAGGCTCTTGGCGCTACCGGCGCGATCATGGGCTCGGGCGGTATGGTCGTCATGGATGAATCCACCTGCATGGTCGGTATGGCGAAGTTCTTCCTCGACTTCACCGCCAAGGAGAGCTGCGGCAAATGCGTGCATTGCAGAATCGGCACCAAGAGAATGCTTGAAATGCTCGAGCGCATCACCAAGGGCGAGGGCAAGGACGGAGATATCGAGCTATTAGAGGAGCTGTGCTACGCCATCAAGGACGGCGCTCTCTGCGGTCTGGGTCAGACAGCTCCGAACCCCGTTCTCACCACCATCAAATACTTCCGCGACGAGTACGAAGCCCACATCAAGGACAAGAAGTGTCCCGCGGGCGAATGCTCCGACCTGATCGAATATTCCATCAATGCAGACAAATGTAAGGGCTGTACCCTGTGCGCGAGGAATTGTCCTGTTGAAGCGATCACAGGCAGCGTAAAGCAGCCCCATGTCATCGACACCGACAAGTGCATCAAGTGCGGTAAATGCTACAGCGTATGCCGCTTTGACGCGGTAGTAAAAGCGTAAAGGAGGGGGAAAATGATTCATTTAACCATCAACGGAAAAGCGATCCAAGCCCCCGAGGGCGCAACGATCTTAGAAGCCGCAAGAGCGAACGGTATCGACATTCCCACCTTATGCTACGACAAAGCAGTAGAAATATACGGCGCCTGCGGGCTCTGCGTGGTGGAAGCCGAGGGTATTCCTAAATTACTCCGCTCCTGCTCCGCGAAGGTCAGCGAGGGCATGGTCATCAACACAGAATCGCCGCGCGTCGTACAGTCGCGCAAGATCGCCATGGAGCTGCTCATGAGCGCGCATGACGGCGACTGCGTCGCGCCGTGCCAGCTCAACTGCCCTGCGAGAACCGATTGCCAAGGCTATGTCGGACTGATCGCCAACGGTGAGTACGACAGCGCCATTAAACTTATCAAAAACAAGATTCCGCTCCCCGCATCCATCGGCAGAGTGTGCCCGCATCCGTGCGAGAAGGCGTGCCGCAGGAAGAACGTAGAGGAGCCGATCAATATTGCTCAGCTCAAAGCGTTCGCGGCGGATATTGATCTCAACAAAGACA
>DNIP01000153.1:7276-9919 GCA_003499325.1 Oscillospiraceae bacterium | reverse complement strand
AGCGCCATGATGAGCGACAGGATCGATCGTACTCTCTTCATTTTGTCCTCCTCTTTTCTGTTTGTCTACATTATATTAGGGATTCCATGTGTTTGCAATTGTTTTCAACAAGTTATTCTGTGTTTACCACCAGACAGGCGCCTGACCGACGATCTCGCCGTCGGAGTTGTACAGATAGACCGTTTGATCCGATTTTGGCTGATCGATCCATGACGGGACGGGCGGATTCAGCTTGGGCGGCTGGATCTTGTAATACCTGCCGAATTTGGTTTCGATATAGTACAGATGATCGTCTGAGAACGCCTCGGGATCGTCGATCTGAGAAAGACCCGTCTGCGCTAGCGCGATGTATAGCTTGCCGTCAGCGCAAAGCTGAGAGGAATCGACCTCGGGCAGAGGGCTTGCTTCTGTCGGCGTTGGTTTTGAGGGCTCGGATGGCGTGATCATGCTGTCGGGCGCGCTTGTTTCGGTGATGGCTGCGGCGCTGTCGGTCGGCGCGGGCGCTCCCGTGCCGTCGGCTTCGGTTGCGCTTTGGGATTCTGCATCCCGCGTTTCGACAACCGACTGTGCTTGCTCGGTCGTCTCGGCAGGAGTGGGAGCTGTCGCGGCTTCTGCCATTGATTTGCTTTCCGTTCCCTTTGTATGCTCCGTTTCCTTGACCGCTTCCGTGGAGCCGATCGAGGACGTTACTCCGGGAGAGGGGTTGACGGGCGGCTCAAATTTGAAGATATTGCCGAAGTAAGCGGCGCTCGCCGCGCCTGCCAGCACAACGCTTGCGGCGATGGCGGCGTAGCGTACCTTTGCCTGAGAGGAAGCTGTTTTGGAGGCGCGCAGCTTTGCCGCCGCCAAAGCCGCTTCTATCGCGCTTTCGGATACGTGGATTTGATCGATCGCCACTGTGTAGGCATTTGTTTTCATAGCGAACTCCTTTCGTTATCCTGTTTCTGTCAGCAGCTTTTTGAGCTGATCTCGCGCACGCCGCAGACCCGACTTGACGGTATTGACGTTCATGTGCAGGATCGTCGCGATCTCGCTGACAGTGTACTCTTCATAATAGTATAGATAGATGATGCTTCTGTAGTTTTTCGGCAAGCTCTGCAATTCTGCCATGATCTCAGGGGGCTTTTCCGCTTCGAGGTGCTCGTAGTCGTCGATGCTTCTGCGGTTCCGTTTCCAGAAGGAACGGCTCAGATCACGGCACTTGTTGATCGTGACGCGAATCAGCCAGCTTTTGAGGTGGTCTTTATCCTCGGGGATCTTCCTCGTGAGCAGGATCAAGCAGACCTCTTGAAGAATGTCATCCGCGTCGGCGGGATCGTCAAGATGGTGCAGAGCGACGCGGTAGATCATATCCGCGTATTGCCGAAAGACGGCTTCAGCCTTTTCGGTACCGATTTTCTGACCCACTTCCATGCTCCTTATGTTATTTGTAATATGATTTTTCCTATAATAAATACGATCGGGAAGGGCGCTTTGGGTGCACATAAATAATTTTTCTTTCATCATAGCATGATGTGATAAAGGGTACAATACCTAAATATATATCAAAAAAAAAATGGATTTTTCGAGAGTTGCATAGTTTTATGCAACTTTTTTTATGTTCTCGGCATAGGTGGAGGTGAGTTTTATGATTACCATCCAAAACGGGAAATTGATGATCCCGGACAGTGACCGTTTTGTCGGATTCGCAGGCGACAATACGGTGAACACAAAGCAGTTCACCATGATCGGCTTTGTGGGGCAGGACTGTACCTTTACCCTGTGTATGCGCTTTGATGACGATACCGTGCACACGGCGCCGCTTTCGGCTCAGTCGGATCACGGCAACACCGTGTTGACATGGGAGATCCGCAAAGAGGATCTTTGCTCCTCGGGCGTGGTGCAGGTACAGGTGAAGACCACCGATAGCGACGGTGGAATCGAGCATACGACCAAGGACTTTTTCCTCATCGGTTCGGCGGTGGAGCTCGACGACGACGGCAGCGAGATGGAGTATGTCACACCTTCTCAGATGCAGAATAGTATAAATCAGGCGCTCGAGACGGTTACCGCCACCGCGCCGTATGTCGATGACGACGGCTACTGGTGCGTCTATGATCCCGAGCAGGGGGTATATGTGCGCACTGAGTATTACGCGGGAGGCAGTAACCCCGACAGCGCCATGAGCGACAGCAGCAACAATGCCGTCAGCAACAGCGTGATCAAACGCTATGTGGACACAAAGGCGGCGGACGCAGCGTCTTATACGGATACAAAAACTGCCGATAAGGTGCCGAATACGCGCAGGATCGCACATCTTGCCTTGACAGCGGATATCAGCGGCGAGGCGTTGATGACAGCGCTCAGACCCTACACGTACAAGATAAATGTCACGCCTAACGTCAGCGGCGTGAAAGGTCAGCTCGGTATCGGTACATCCGGAGAAGCCTTCTTCTGTACCGCAACCGATCACTGGGTGCGTCTTGCCAACGGCACGGAGCTGTATGATAAGATGGATCTTGTGGAGGAGATCGAAGCGTCCGAGATTGACGACGTGTTTGACGGCAACATGTTCTTCTGTGACGGCGTGCCGTATATCAAGCTCAACGGCGGCGCAGTCGCTCTCGCAAAGAAAGAGGATGTTTATACAAAGGCACAGATCGA
>DNIP01000153.1:0-7154 GCA_003499325.1 Oscillospiraceae bacterium | reverse complement strand
GCCCTGCATACCGAGCGTTTGCGGGGCGCTTTACAGGAAGGTGATGAAATGGCGGTCAACGCGGATAAAATTATCAGCATCGCGCGTGCCGAGATCGGCACCAAGGCGACCAATATCAAGAAGTGCAAATATAACAACTGGTACTATGGGACGACCGTATCGGGCAGCGGCTACGACTGGTGCGAGACCTTTGTGCAGTGGGTATTCCATCAGGCGGGAGCCTCCTCTCTGCTCTATACCAAAACCGCTAACTGCGGCTATGCGGCAAAGGCGTTTCAGGATCACGGCAGACTCGTGATGTCGGGCTTCAAGTGCGGCGACGTGGTGTTCTTCCACTGGACGAACGAGCACTCCACCTTAGTGCCCGGCACCTATGTCAGCGACCATGTCGGTATTATCGAGAGCGTCAACGGCGACAACACTATCACGACCATCGAGGGCAACACCGGCTCCTCCTCCAACGGCGAGGTGATGCGGCGTGTGCGCTCGCTCTCAACGGTGTCCTGTGCCGGCAGACCTGCCTATGACGGCTCCGGCAGCGCGGGGAGCTTCCCCGAGGTGAGCTACCGCGTCCGCAGCGGCGGCAGGTGGCTGCCGAGCGTGACGGATCTGTCCGATTACGCAGGCGTTACCGGCAAGGCGATCACCGATGTGGCGATCAGGGCGTCCGAGGGCTCGGTAAAATACCGCGTCCATGTTTTGGGCGGCGGCTGGCTCCCCTATGTGAGCGGCTGTGATACTGCCGATTCTGTGAACGGCTACGCCGGCAACGGCAAGCCGATCGACGCCATCGAGGTGTATTACAATACCCCCTCCTCGGTTGTCAAAAGGTGCGGCTGGCTCAAGGCGAAGTACCGCGTCGCGCCGATCGGGAATTACTACTACCCGTGGCAGTACGATGACGAGATCTCGTCCGGTCAGGACGGCTACGCCGGAGAATTCGGACGGAAAATCGATTGGTTCCAGATGACATTGTCTGATTAAATACACGGAAAACCACGGCATATCGTGCACTGTGCACGGTGTGCCGCGGTGTTTTTTGTAAAAATATGACAAAGAAGAGTGACAAAACTGTAAAAATTAGTGGATTTATTTCTGAAAAGCTATTGACAATTGACGTAAAATAATGATATCATATAGCTAACATTAAGCTAGTATGATTATTGGAGATGATAGCTATGAAAAAGTTAGTTTCTGTCGTTTTGGCATTAGTGATGATTTTTGCTTTGACTGCGACTTTTGCTGCTGATGAAAGCCCCGTCGGTAAGGATCATTATTCTATCGTTGTCGGATATGATCCCGCGGACGGTTCGTTAGGTACTGCAGGCGGCAATAAGAGCAACGTCAAGGTTGACGCTGTCGGTGAAGACGGCGAAGTTAAGTTGACTGCTGTTAAAGAGGGCAACGGCGAATTCATCAAATGGGTCATCGAAGGTAAGTATGACATCGTTTCCGGTTCGTTGACCGATCCGGTTATCGTGATCAAGCCTTTATCCGATATCAACGCAGTTGCGAAGTTCGCCGCACCCGGCACCACTCCCGACTCCAGCTCTAAGCCCGCTAATCCCGATAACAGCAAGAGCTCCCCGAAGACTTCCGACCCGCTCTGGATCGTTCTCGGCATGGCTGTTCTTGCTCTCGGCGCAGGCGCTCTGGCAGTGAAGAAGATCAAAGAATCATAAAACGACTTTTGGCGGCAACCGTTCGGTTGCCGCTTTTTTTATTTCCGTGGATAGAGAAAGACAGGTTTCCTCATAGAATGATGCCGAGCGAGTTTGGTTAGGGTGACTGTAGATATCCGAATCTGCTGAAAATGACAATAATTCGGTTTATCAATCTTGGCAGGCATAGTCGGTCTAAGTGCCGAAAACAGCCTGAGAGCGTGTTTCTGTCCATCATACGGCAGAAAACGGCTCCTCCGCGAGCTGTGAATGGGCGTTCAATATTCCGTAAAAGCACTTTACCACGGTGCAGTGGTGAATTGTGCCATTCCTTACAAAAAGCCCCTCGGATTCTTTGTGCAATATAGATATTGATTTTAGCGCGCTAATACGTTAAAATAGATACCGTTGTACTGTCAAAAGACAGAAACTAATTATCTGGAGGAAAACGATGAAAAAGATTATTGCTTTATTATTAGCACTTCTGATGGTCGGCGCTGTGCTGGCTGCCTGCGGCAAGACTGCCGACAAGCCCGCCGCGACCGAGGCTGCCGCTACACAGGCTGCTACTCAGGCTGCTGCTACCGCTGATTCCGCTGCTACTGTTGCTGACCTTGACAAGGTGCAGAAGGCAGGCAAGCTGATCGTCGGTATCACCGACTTTGAGCCGATGGATTATCAGAAGGATGGCAAGTGGATTGGCTTTGATGCTGATATGGCTACCAAATTTGCTGAGAGCCTCGGCGTTAAGGTCGAATTCGTTGAGATCGACTGGGATAACAAGGCGCTCGAGCTCAAGGGCGGCGCCATCGACTGTGTATGGAACGGCATGACCCTGACCCCCGAGGTCACCTCCGCTATGTCCTGCACCAATCCTTACCTGAACAACGCGCAGGTCGTTGTTGTTAACAAGAACGTTGCCGACAAGTATACCAACGCTGAGTCCTGCAAGACCCTGAGCTTCGCTGTTGAGAGCGGTTCCGCGGGTCAGGAGCAGGCAGAGGCAAACGGCTTCAAGTTCACCGAGGTCAAGGATCAGGCTACCGCGCTGATGGAGGTAGCTTCCGGCACGAATGACGCCGCGATCATCGACTCTCTGATGGCTTCCGCTATGGTTGGTGAGGGCACCGGTTACGAGCAGCTCACCTATACTGTTGCTCTGAACTCTGAGGAGTACGGCGTAGGCTTCCGTCAGGGCTCCGACCTGACCGCAAAGTGCAACGAGTTCTTTGCTGCCGCAAAGGCTGACGGCACTTTGAAGACGATCGCCGAGCAGTATAAGGTCCAGTCCGCGCTGATCGAAGGCTGATTACCAAATCAATAAGATATCTTTTCAAAAGGCAGAGGGCGCTTTTGCTCTCTGTCTTTTGGCGGGTTATGGGGTAGCAAAATAAGCATGAACGGGTTTGTGTTTATTTTGCTATCTCGATAAAACATGAAGTTGAGGTTAAGAATTATGGACGGATTTTTCCAACAATTTCCTATCGTATTCCACGCGTTGAACGTCGGCTTTTTGCAGACGCTCAAGCTCTTTGCCGTGACCCTGTTGGGCGCGATCCCGCTGGGACTGATCATCTCCTTCGGCTCGATGAGCAAGTTCAAGCCGCTGTCGATGGTGGTCAGATTCATCGTCTGGATCGTCCGCGGCACCCCTTTGATGCTCCAGCTGTTGATCATCTTCTATTTCCCCGGCTTGGTGTTCGGCAAGCAGCTCTGGGGCGGCGGTGAGGGCGGCAGATTCTTTGCCTCTGCCATCGCGTTCATCATCAACTACGCGTGCTATTTCTCCGAGATCTACCGCGGCGGTATCCAGGGCGTTCCTCACGGACAGCAGGAGGCGGGTCAGGTACTCGGTCTGTCAAAGAGCCAGATCTTCTTCCGCGTCACCCTGCTGCAGATGATCAAGCGTATCGTGCCGCCGATGGCGAACGAGATTATCACGCTGGTCAAGGATACCTCTTTGGCGCGTATCATCGCGCTGCAGGAGGTCATCTGGGCGGGTCAGGCGTTCCTCAAGGGCAGCGAGGGCATTTCCGGCGCGATCTGGCCGCTGTTCTTCACGGGCGTATATTATCTCGCGTTCTCCGGTATCCTCACCCTGCTGTTCGGCTGGGTCGAGAAGAAGCTGAGCTACTTTAAGGCGTAAGGGGGCATTGTGATGGCTATTCTGGAAGTAAAAAATCTGAATAAGAGCTTCGGTCGTAACCACGTGCTCCGCGGTATCGACTTCGATCTGGAAAAGGGCGAGGTGCTGTCGATCATCGGCTCCTCCGGCTCCGGCAAGACCACCCTGCTCAGATGCCTCAACTCGCTGGAGTTTGCCGACGAGGGACAGATCATCGTCAACGGGGAGACGATCTTTGACGCGTCGATCAACAAGCGCCCCTCCGAGGCGGAGCTCAGACAAAAACGCTTGCACTTCGGTCTGGTGTTCCAAAACTTCAATCTCTTCCCGCAGTACAGCGTACTCGAGAACGTCACCCTCGCGCCGAAGCTGCTCAACAAGGGCTCCAAGGAAGAGATCGAGCAATATGCCCTCGAGCTGATCGAGAGCGTCGGCTTGAGGGATAAGGTCAACAACTATCCCTGCGAGCTTTCGGGCGGACAGCAGCAGCGCGTCGCGATCGCAAGAGCGCTGGCGATGAAGCCGAACATCCTCTGCTTTGACGAGCCGACCTCGGCGCTCGACCCCGAGCTGACCGGAGAGGTGCTGAAGGTAATCCGCTCGCTCGCCGAGAAAAAGATGACGATGATCATCGTCACCCATGAGATGACCTTTGCGCATGATGTATCCGACAAGATCATCTTTATGGACGGCGGCGTGATCGCGGAGCAAGGTACTCCCGATATTCTGGATCATCCGAAGAGCGAACGCTTGCAAGCGTTTTTGACGTCATTCTGACGCATATTTTTCTGCATGTTTGCATATTGTCAGAAAACGGCTATCAAAAAGCCTATTTTTAACGGGTGAGAAATATTCCCGATTGTTAAAACCAATGAAAATAGCATGTTTATGCAAATTATACTTGCTTAATTGACGGATTTGTTGTATAGTTAAACAAGACCAAAAATAATCAATGAAATGAGGTTAAGAAAATGAAAAAGATGATTGCACTTGTACTGGCAGTTGCCATGATCGCTTCTGTCGCTATGCTCGCGGGCTGCGGCAAGAGCAACAACAGCAACGGTAATGACGCCGCTAAGGCCACCGAGGCGCCCAAGGCTGCAAAGCTCACCATGGCTACCAACGCTTATTTTGCTCCCTATGAGTACTATGACGGCAGCAACATTGTCGGTATCGACGTTGATATCGCGAAGGCGATCGCCGATAAGCTCGGCATGGAGCTTGAGGTCGTTGATATCGAGTTCGACTCCATCATCACCGGCGTACAGACCGGTAAGTATGACATGGGTATGGCGGGCATGACCGTCACCGACGAGAGAAAGCAATCCGTTGACTTCTCCGACAGCTACGCGACCGGTATTCAGGCGGTTATCGTCAAGGAAGGCAGTGAGATCAAATCCGCTGACGATCTGCTCGCGAAGGATACCTCCTACAAGGTCGGCGTACAGCTCTCCACCACCGGTGATATCTACATCGGCGACGATTACAAGAAGGAGGGCAAGGACGAGTCCCTGATCACCCGTTTCCAGACCGGTAACGACGCTGTTTCCGCTCTGGCTTCCGGCAAGGTTGACGCGGTCGTTATCGATAACGAGCCCGCTAAGAGCTATGTCGCGGCGACCAAGGGTCTGCAGATCCTCGACAGCAAGTATGCGGAAGAGGATTACGCGATCTGCTTTGCTAAGAACAACACCGAGCTCAAGGATAAGGTTAACGCAGCGCTGAAGGAACTGATCGCTGACGGTACCGTCAAGGGCATCGTAGACAAGTACATCAAGGCGAACTGATAATATAGACAACACTGCACAATTCAAGGCGCACGCCTTGCTTGAATATTGTTTCGTCATAGTGTCCAAAAATCAGCACCCATACGTCAGTATGCGAACTGATTATTTGTACACTCTGCCGAAAAATCTTACTGCGCAATCCGTACACCTGAATGATGCAGTCTTGCCTAAAATAAACCGACTCAGGGCGGAGATCCTCCGCCCTGTTTCTGTGTATATGGTAGGATGAGTATGAAAAAGAAAAGTTTATTGGCGCCGTCGGTCTGCTTCGCGGCTGTTTTAGGCGTCGCAACCTTCTTCGGTGCTTCGGCGAGCGCCGCGCAGACAGCTGCCGATAGCGCAGGCGGCTCCTGGTGGGAGGACATCAAGGCGCAGTTTGTGCTGAACTTCGTCGAAAAGGACAGGTGGAGATCCCTGCTCGAGGGCTTGGGCAACACCCTGAGAATCACCTTCTTTGCGGCGTTGCTGGGTATCGCGATCGGTATCGTGATCGCCGCGATCCGCACCACCTTTGATAATAACAAAGAGAACATGAAGCACAGCAAGAGCGTCGGCTACTATGTGCTGGGCTTTTTCAACGCGATATGCAAGATCTATCTGACTGTGATCCGCGGTACACCTGTTGTGGTACAGCTGTTGATCATTTACTTCATCATCTTTGCGTCGTCCACGAAGGATATCCTGATCGCCTCGTTGGCGTTCGGTATCAACTCCGGCGCTTATGTCGCCGAGATCCTGCGCGGCGGCATCATGAGTATCGACAAGGGACAGTTCGAGGCGGGTCGCTCGCTCGGCTTCAACTATGTGCAGACGATGATCTATGTCATCATCCCGCAGGTGCTGAAGAACGTACTGCCCACCCTGCTCAACGAGTTTATCGCGCTTTTGAAGGAGACCTCCGTCGCGGGCTATGTCGGCGTTGTCGACCTCACCCGTGCCGGTAACGCGATCCGCGGCGCTACCTTCTCGGCGTTTATGCCGCTGATCGCCGTAGCGCTGATCTATCTGGCGATCGTTATGTTGCTGACATGGATCGTCAGCATTATCGAGAGGAGGCTGCGTAAGAATGAGCGATAAGCAGAATGTTTTGATCGAGGTTCATGATCTGAAAAAGCATTACCGCGAGGGCACCATCCACGCACTGGACGGCGTGAGCATGGATATCTGCCGCGGTGAAGTCATCGTCATCGTCGGCCCCTCCGGCTCGGGCAAATCCACCTTTTTACGCTCGCTGAACCTGTTGGAGCTGCCCACCTCCGGCGAGATCATCTTTGACGGCGTGGATATCAACGCGCCGCGCGTCAATATCAATAAGCACCGCCAGAAGATGGGCATGGTGTTCCAGCACTTCAACCTCTTTCCGAATATGACGGTGCTGCGCAATATGACCATCGGCCCGCAGAAGCTGCTGCATAGATCCAAGGATGAGGCAGAGGCAAAGGCGCGTGAGCTGCTCGAGCGCGTCGGGCTCTCCGACAGAGCGGACGCCTATCCCTCGCAGCTGTCCGGCGGACAAAAACAGCGTATCGCCATCGTGCGCGCGCTGTGCATGGAGCCCGAGGTGATGCTCTTTGACGAGCC
>DNIP01000031.1 GCA_003499325.1 Oscillospiraceae bacterium | reverse complement strand
CGCTCAAAAAGCTCGACCGTCAGCGCGAGAGCACGCCGTTTTGGTACAGCACCAACAACCTTGTCGGCATGATGCTCTATGTCGATAACTTCGCCGACAACCTCAAGGGTGTCAAGGACAAGATCGATTATATCAAGGAGAGCGGCGTCAATTATCTGCACCTGATGCCCCTGCTCAAAAGCCCCAAGGACAGGAGCGACGGCGGCTACGCGGTAGCGGATTTTCGCCGCGTACAGCCCGAGCTGGGCACGATGAAGGATCTCGAAGCCCTCACCGACGCATGCCACAGGAACGATATCAGCGTATGCCTTGACTTTGTGATGAATCACACCAGCGAGGATCACGCGTGGGCAAAGGCGGCGCGCGCGGGGGACGAGGACGCGAGAAAGCGCTATTTCTTCTTTGATAATTGGGACGTTCCGTTTGAGTTCGAACGCACCGTTCCGCAGGTGTTCCCGACCACCGCTCCCGGCAATTTTACGCAGCTCGAGAACGGCGATATCGTGATGACCACCTTCTATCCCTATCAGTGGGATCTCAACTACGGCAACTGCGTTGTATTCAACGATATGGTGTGCAATATGCTGTCGCTGTGCAACCGCGGCATCGATATCATCCGCCTCGATGCGGTGCCCTATATCTGGAAGGAGCTCGGCACCAACTGCCGCAACCTGCCGACCGTGCACAAGCTCGTGCGTATGATGCGCATTATCAGTGAGATCGTTTGTCCGTCGGTGCTGTTGCTCGGCGAGGTCGTGATGGAGCCCTCTAAGGTCGCGCCGTACTTCGGCACCAAGGAAAAGCCCGAGTGCCACATGCTGTACAACGTCACCACCATGGCGAGCACATGGCACACCGTGGCGACCAAGGATGTACGCCTGCTGAGCCGCCAGATGCAGCAGCTCGCCGAGCTGCCCAAGGATTATGTATTCCTCAACTATCTGCGGTGTCACGACGACATCGGCTGGGGGCTCGACTACGATTATCTGAGCGGCTTCGGCATGAGCGAGGTGCCGCACAAGCGGTTTTTGAACGACTATTTCACCGGCAAGTTCGAGGGCAGCCCCTCGCGCGGTGAGTTGTATAATGATGATGAAAGCCTCGGCGACGCGCGGCTGTGCGGCACGACCGCAAGCCTGTGCGGGATCGAAACGGCGCTGGCGAAGAATGACAAAAAGGCGCTGAAAACCGCGCTCGACTGCGATATCATGCTGCACGCCTATATGCTGACCCAGAGCGGCATCCCCGTCATCTACAGCGGCGACGAGATCGCGCAGCTCAATGACGAGAGCTATCATACCGACCCCGACAAAAAGGCGGACAGCCGTTATCTGCACCGCGGCAGGCTCGACTGGAGCAAGGCGGAGAAGCGCCGTGATAAGCGTTCGGTCGAGGGCACGGTATATCAGGCGCTGCAAGCGCTGGAAAATATCAGACGAAAGCACAAGGTGTTCACCGCGCCGGCGGACTTTTCCGTGATCGATACGGTCAACGACCATATCTTGGGCATCAAGCGCGAGCATGAGGGAGAGCGGCTCTGTGCGTTCTTCAATTTCAGCGCGGAGGAACAGCCCGCGTACTTTGACGGGATCCTCTCGGGCGTCGATCTGATCAGCGGGGAGAAGCTCCGCGGCTTGTCGTACACCTTAAAGCCCTACGGCTTTTTGTGGCTGCTCGTCGATTAACCCTATAACAGCAACTATCACAAAAGCTCCTATGCTTTGCACGGGAGCTTTTTATCCATGGAGATTCAGATGCAACAGGAATTGTATTATAAAGAAGCACTCAAGCTCGGGCAAAAGGAAGTCCGTGCTAAAATCGCAAAAAACGAGAATCCCTATCTGCCCGCGCTGGACGAGCTCGTCCCTCCCGAAAGAGCGCTGACGGGGATTCATCTCGGCGTGCTCCAGATTCCCGTGTGGTTCATTGTCGGCACAAAGACCAGCGGCAGGCTCAACGCCTTTTCCGCGAGCTTCCTCCCGATCCTCGAGGAGGGCACGGAATTTGCCGGCAAATGGGAGGCGCTCTATCGCTCCCATATCAGCGAGGGCATTCGCGAGCCGATCAAGGTCTATGAATACCTCAACCGCTATTATGTCGAGGAGGGCAACAAGCGCGTCAGCGTGCTCAAATACTGCGGCGCCTACAGCATCCCCGCCAACGTGATCCGCATCATGCCCGAGAAATCCGACAGCGAAGAGGTTCAGCTCTATTATGAGTATCTCGAGTTCAACCGCTATACCAAGATTAACTTTATCGAGTGCTCCAAGCGCGGCGGCTACAGAGAGCTGCTCCGCTATATGGGCAAGCCGTTCGACGAATATTGGAGCATTGAGGAACAGCGCCGCTTCTCGAGCGCGTATTACTTCTTTGAAAAGGCGTACAAAGAGAACGGCGGCGACAAATTGAAGAGCACCGTCGGCGACGCGATGTTGGCGTATATCCGTATCTACGGCTATTATGAGCTGCAAAACGCGGGGGAGGATACCATCCGTATCAACCTCAAAAAGATATGGGAGGAGATCACGCTCAAGGAGCAGGACGACGTCATCGAGCTCAAAGCGGCTCCCTCACAGGAGAAGAAGCAGTCGGTGCTGTCAAAGGTCTTGCCCATCGCAAAGCCCCCTAAGCTCAAAGCCGCCTTCGTCTATGATATCGTGCCCGAAAAGTCGGGCTGGATCAGCGACCATGAAATGGGCAGAAAGCACGCCCAGACCGTTCTCGCCGATCAGGTCGATACCTCCGTCTATATCTGCGATGGTGAGAGGGACGCCTTCGAGGTGCTGGATAGGGCAATACGCGACGGCAATAAGATCATCTTTACAGTGTCGCCCCGTATGCTGAACGCCTCTCTGCGTGCCGCGGTGGAATATCCCGATACGGTCGTGATGAATTGCTCGCTGAACACCTCGCACCGCTATGTCCGCACCTACTATCCGCGGATGTACGAGGTCAAGTTCATCCTCGGCGTGCTGGCAGGCTCGATGACAAAGAGCGGCAGGCTGGGCTACGTCTGCGACTATCCGATCTACGGCCAGATCGCGGGCATCAACGCCTTTGCCCTGGGCGCGCAGATGGCGAATCCGCGCACCAAGGTGTTCCTCGAGTGGTCGTCCGTCAAGGGCGCCAAGGAAGCGGCGCTGTCGCTGAACCGTCAGCATATTCATCTGATTTCCTCGCAGGATACCGCGCGCTATATCGAGGATGACCGCCACAGCTTCGGGCTGTCCCACATCGGACGCGACAAGACCGATCTGCTCGCCGTCCCCGTATGGAAGTGGGGTGTGTATTATGAGAAGATGCTGCGCTCCGCGCTGGATAAAACCATCAAGAGCGAATATATCAACACGGCGCGCGCGCTGAATTATTACTGGGGGATGTCCGCGGGCGTCGTCGATATCGAATACGCCCCCGCCTTACCGCTCCCGTCACGCCGCTATGCCGATTTCTTCCGCAGCAGCCTGATCAGCGGCGCGGGCAAGCCCTTCCTCACGCCGTTCTATACCCAGAGCGGTGAGATCATCGGCTCGCGCCAGCAAGAGCTGACCTTGGAGCAGATCATCAGCATGGATTATCTGGTGGATAATGTCATCGGCAGCATCCCGACCTATGACGAGCTCTCCGACGTCGGCAAGGCGACCGTGGATATGGTCGGCATCCGACAGGCGAGAATGAACGCGGAACAGAAAGAGGGAACAGGAGAATGAAGATACTGGCAGTGTCTGACGTTCCGTCCGACCGTTACTACGAATACTACCGACCCGGTATCCTGGATGAGTTCGATCTGATCCTGTCCTGCGGCGATCTCAGGCCCGAGTATCTGGAGTTTTTGGTCACGATGGCGCGCTGTCCGCTGGTCTATGTCCACGGCAATCATGACGACAGCTACGGCCGCGATCCGCAGGGCTGTATCTGCGCCGACGACAGCATTGTTACGGTCGGCGGGTTGCGGATCCTCGGGCTCGGCGGCGCCAACCGATACCGCGACGGCGCGTATATGTATACCGAAAGGCAGATGAAAAGCCGCGTCCGCAAGCTCTGGCTGCCGCTGAAAAGGCACCGCGGCTTTGATATCCTATTGACCCATGCCGCCGCCTTCGGGCTCAATGATTTTGAAACGATCCCCCACAGAGGCTTTCAGTGCTTCCATACCCTCATGGACAAATATGAGCCCGCGTATTTTATCCACGGACATATCCATCGCAATTATGATTTTCGCATCCCGCAGCGGGATCAACACGGCAAAACCATCGTGATCAACGCCTTTGAGCACGCGGTCATCGATACAAAGGAGCAGGGAATATGAATCAAATGGTCAAGAGAATCATCATGAGCATCCTGGGCGTCGCGATCTGCGGCGTCAGCGTCGGTATGTTCAAATTTGCCGCCCTCGGCGTCGATCCGTTCCAGTCGCTGATGAGCGG
>DNIP01000092.1:20061-21106 GCA_003499325.1 Oscillospiraceae bacterium | reverse complement strand
TATATGTACCGCCCGCATCGGGATAACGGTTCATCAAATAGTAATAGCATCTGCCGATAATGAGCATGATGATCGCGCCGATCGCGATACCGATCGCGGTACCCAACGGACCGGCGATCGGCAGAAAGGTGGTGCCGGGCATGACAAAAGCGCCCCAGCCGACGCTGCAGCCAAAGGACAGCGCCCATACCCCAAGGGGCGATAAGTATTTTTTTAAGGTGTTTTGGTTCTCCATGAATATATCCTCAACAGTAGTTAGAAAGGGATTTTTGCAGTTTTGGAAATCGAGGCATGCGCTAGTTTGTGTCTGTATTTAACAGCCGACGCCTAAATGTTAATCCTCATATATTTGTATCGTGCTCATAAACGAGCGCGTCGCGGAAGTAAACCGTCGGGTTCCGTGACATATCACATAGATGATACTGCCGTCCTTGCGCATGATGCGATGACGCAGGAAGGCGGTATCGGACTTGGAAAACTGATTTCCGACCTGCAGCCGATAGTCACTGAGATCCTCCTTGGGGATCAGATCGTACTGACTCATTTTGCCGACTGCTTCATCGGGAGCATATCCCGTGATACGCTCAAATAAATCGTCGACCTCGATGATAATATCATTGACGTCGAGCTTGTATTCACTGTAGACGACCGGTCGGGTATTGCCGGTCGCGGAGGGATGTTCTGTCGTTTCCTCAAAAACGCGCATCTCGTCGCCGCCCGTTTTTTCGCCCCGGCTGAGCTTAGGTTTGTCGGATAAAAGCTGCAGGAAAATCTCTGCCATATGCGGGTCAAACTGGGTGCCGGCATTGTCCTTGATCTCCTGCATGGCTACCTGCGGCGATAACGCCTTGCGGTAACAGCGGTCGTTGACCATCGCGTCATATGCGTCAACAATGGAAATGATGCGTGAGAGAACGGGGATTTCTTCGCCCTTCAGCTGCGAGGGGTAGCCTTTTCCGTCCCAGCGCTCGTGATGGTACTTAATGCAAACGGCGATCGGACGCAGCTCCTTGGCGGCTAGCGCGATCTGATATCCCTTGATCGG
>DNIP01000092.1:15728-19934 GCA_003499325.1 Oscillospiraceae bacterium | reverse complement strand
ACAGCGATCTTGCCGATATCATGAAGCAGGCACAAAAGCTCGAGCGCGGTCAGCTGCGTATCGGACAAGCCCAAGCGCTTGCCGAGCGCGAGACCCATTTTCCTTGTCCGCTTGACGTGCTCCTCCGTATCCTGGTCCACCTGCTCCAAAGCATGCACCAGAGAGGAGAGCGACTCAAATTTGGTGGAATCCTTGTTCAGCATCTTTTTGATGTTGAGGTCAAGCTCCGCTTCGTCCAGCACGTCTTGAACGGAAACGCTCTCGGGTGGGATGTCAGCATGGACAAAGGGGCCTGTTGTTGATGCGACGCCGTAAAAAATCGGCTCGCTACAGTCGCTTATGACTTTTTTGATGGGCTTGAACATGTCCTGTTCATTCATGCCGCGGCAGACTACGACGATCTCAGCGTCATAGCCGCGATAAATCAGACAATCCTGCGGCATGTTGGTGAGGATGGAACGCACCAGCAAACGGATTTGGTTGTCGCCCTCGCTTCGTCCCTTATCGCGGTTGATTTTATGCAGATTGATGATATCAAAGACCGCAACGGAGCAAATATTATTTTTTATATCGAAGGCGTCTGTATTGATGTCGCTTTTAAAAGCGCTGATGTTCTTCAATCCGGTCAGGTTGTCGATCTTCCTGTTCATGGAGTTGATTTGAACATTAACAAAGCTATCGGAATACTCTCTGTAGAATTCATCCTCTGTAATCTCTGTGATAATGACATAGTAACAGCTCTTGCCGTTATCCGAAACTACCCGATGGGCGAAGCTCTCCGTATACCGTATTTTACCGTTTTTAGTAAGGATGCGGTATTTCAAATAAGTGTGTCTGTAATTGTTATCCGATGAACTTGTGTTAACGGTACTCTTTGCCTTAGCAAAATCCTCGGGGTGAAGCGCCTTGCTCGGATCATTTCTGAGATACTCGAGCAGATCCGCAAAGTCGTCACATTCAAACAGATGAATGACATTGAGGTCTGCATACAGAATATTTCTGTCGCCCTCGGTGGTGAAGAGGTACATACCCCCGTGCAGCTTGTCGGGAATGCGATTCTTCAAATCGTTGTCATGGCTCATAGGATCACTCGCTTTCGATAAGCAATTATATTTTTTGATGATCGGATGACTCTGCTGTCGATCAATCTCTTCTGAACAGATCTCTGGTATACACCTTATCCTCAACATCATCCAACACACTGTCATAGCGGTTGGCGATGATGGCGTTGGAACGTTTCTTGAATGCGTCAAGATCGTTGACGACCTCGGAGCCGAAGAAGGTCGTGCCGTTCTCGAGCGTCGGCTCATAGACGATGACGGTCGCGCCCTTTGCTTTGATGCGCTTCATAACGCCCTGAATGGAGCTTTGGCGGAAGTTATCGGAGTTGCTCTTCATCGTCAGGCGATACACGCCGATGGTCACGCTGTGCTCGGCGTGACTGTCATAGACGCTGTTCTCGTGATAGTAGCCTGCCTTTTCCAGAACGCGGTCGGCGATAAAGTCCTTGCGCGTGCGGTTGCTTTCAACGATTGCGGACATCATATTCTGCGGCACCTCATCGTAATTGGCAAGCAGCTGCTTGGTGTCCTTCGGCAAGCAATAACCGCCGTAGCCGAAGCTGGGATTGTTGTAATGTGAGCCGATACGGGGATCAAGGCATACGCCCTCGATGATCTCCTGCGTATCAAGACCCTTCATTTCAGCATAAGTGTCCAGCTCGTTGAAGTAGCTGACGCGCAGCGCAAGGTAGGTATTGGCGAACAGCTTGACCGCCTCTGCCTCGGTGAAGCCCATGATGCGCGTCTCGATATCCTCCTTGATCGCGCCCTCCTGCAACAGCTTTGCAAAGGTCTGCGCCGCTTCTGTCAGCCGTTCGTCGTCCTTGTCCGTGCCGACGATGATGCGGGACGGATAGAGGTTATCATAGAGCGCCTTGCTCTCGCGCAGGAATTCGGGACTGAAGATGATATTCTTGCTTCCTGTTTTTTCACGAATGTGCGCAGTATAACCGACGGGGATGGTGGATTTGATGACCATGACCGCGTCGGGATTGTACTGCATGACGAGCTTGATGACCGCTTCCACCGCGGAGGTGTCAAAATAGTTCTTCCTGCTGTCATAGTTGGTCGGAGCCGCGATCACAACAAAGTCCGCGTCCTTGTAGGCGTACTCCGCGTCGAGGGTCGCCTCCAGATCCAACTCTTTCTCCGCCAGGTATTTTTCGATATATTCGTCCTGAATGGGCGATTTTTTGTTATTAATCAGTTCCACCTTTTCGGGAACGATATCCACCGCCTTGACGGTATTGTGCTGTGCCAAGAGCACTGCGATAGACAAGCCGACATATCCGGTGCCCGCTACTGCGATTTTCATTATTTTTACCTCTTTCTGAGATCGTTATACATGATAATAGGTTTTGTACCACTCTGCGAACCTGCGTAAGCCTTCGCGTAAGGTGGTTGACGGCTTGAAGCCCATATCCCGTTCTAACGCGGAGGTGTCCGCATAGGTGATCGGTACGTCGCCCGCCTGCATGGGGACGAGCTCCTTGTGCTCATCAAAGTTGTAATCCTCGGGCAGAACCCCTGCTCTGACCAGCTCCTGCTGGAGGATATCGACGAAGTCGAGCAGGTTTTCGGGACTGCTGTTGCCGATGTTATAGACCGCGTACGGCGGCAGGGGCAAGCCGTCCTCGCCGACCTTGCGCTCGGGCGCCTTCATCATCACGCGCTTGACGCCTTCGACAATATCGTCAACATAGGTGAAGTCGCGCTTGCAGTTGCCGTAGTTGAAGATCTGAATGGTCTCGCCCTTGATCAGCTTGTTGGTAAAGCCGAAGTACGCCATGTCGGGACGACCCGCGGGGCCGTACACCGTGAAGAATCGCAATCCCGTTGACGGGATATTGTAGAGCTTTGAGTAGGCGTGTGCCATCAGCTCGTTGCTCTTCTTGGTCGCCGCATAGAGAGAAACAGGGTTGTCCACCTTATCATCCGTTGAGAACGGCACCTTGGTGTTGCCGCCGTAAACCGAGGATGACGAGGCGTAGACCAGATGCTCCACGCCCTTTGCCCCATCGTCATAGGAATGACGACAGGCCTCGAGGATATTGTAGAAGCCGATCAGGTTGCTCTGGATGTACGCGTCGGGATTGGTGATCGAGTAGCGCACACCTGCCTGCGCCGCAAGGTTGACCACGATATCAGGCTTATAATCGGCGAAGATCGAGTCAATCAGCGCCTTGTCCGCCAGATCGCCCTCAACAAACCACCAGGTTACCTGCTCGTTGTTTTGTGCGAGTTTTTCGATCTCAGAAAGACGATACTCCTTGAGCGATACGTCATAGTAGTCGTTCATATTATCAAGCCCGATAATCGTCATCGGCTCATTCGCTTTCATCAGCTCCATCACCAGATTCGCGCCGATAAACCCGGCCGCTCCGGTGACAAGGATATTCTTTTGGGATAAACAATGTTGAAGAATCATAAATACCGCCCGCTATCTCTGTATGAAATATATTAAATCAATCATATTTGTTTTATTTTACCATAATCATGGCGCTTTGTCATCTATTATTTGAGATATTTTATCGTATTTTGTAAATAGGTGACCGTCAATATCCGAGCCGAGGACTTGCTCTCGGCCGCTTCATCTTATCCTTGACAATGATCGCAGAAAAATGTACTATATATCTTAGCTGTTTCAGCAAAAAAATATTGTTCGTCACAGCCAGTGGCGACAAGGAGGTAACCATGAAGAATACAGAAAAAACAATGGAAAAAATAGTCGCTCTGTGCAAGGGCAGAGGCTTTGTCTATCCCGGATCGGAGATCTACGGCGGTCTTGCGAATACCTGGGATTACGGCCCTCTGGGCGCGGAGCTGAAGAATAACATCAAAAAGGCATGGCTGAAAAAGTTCGTGCAGGAGAATAAATATAACGTCGGCTTGGATTCCGCGATCCTGATGAACCCGCAGACATGGATCGCCTCGGGTCATCTGGGCGGCTTCTCCGACCCGCTGATGGACTGTAAGGAATGTAAGACCCGCCACCGCGCCGACAATTTGATCGAGGACTTTGACGGCACCAACGTCGCGGGCTGGTCGAACGAGCAGATGACGGACTACATCCGTGACAAGGGAATCACCTGCCCCAACTGCGGCAAAAGCAACTTCACCGATATCCGTCAGTTCAACCTGATGT
>DNIP01000092.1:15266-15685 GCA_003499325.1 Oscillospiraceae bacterium | reverse complement strand
TCAACCTGATGTTCAAGACCTTCCAAGGCGTTACCGAGGACACCAAGGCGGAGCTGTATCTGCGCCCCGAGACTGCGCAGGGTATCTTTGTCAACTTCGCAAACATCCAGCGCACCACCCGCAAGAAGGTGCCCTTCGGCGTAGCGCAGATCGGTAAATCCTTCCGTAACGAGATCACCCCGGGTAACTTCATCTTCCGTGTGCGCGAGTTTGAGCAGATGGAGCTCGAGTTCTTCTGCAAGCCCGACACCGACCTTGAGTGGTTCGACTACTGGCGCTCCTACTGCCGCGACTTCCTCTACAGCCTCGGCATCAAGGAAGAGAACCTCCGCCTGCGCGACCACGAGAAGGAGGAGCTGAGCTTCTACTCTAAGGCGACCACCGACTTTGAGTACCTCTTCCCCTTCGGCTGGGGCGAG
>DNIP01000092.1:0-15222 GCA_003499325.1 Oscillospiraceae bacterium | reverse complement strand
TCGGCTGGGGCGAGCTGTGGGGCATCGCCGACCGTACCGATTATGACCTGACCCGCCATCAGGATGTTTCGGGCAAGGATCTGAGCTACTTTGATCCGACCGACAACAGCCGCTATGTTCCCTATGTCATCGAGCCGTCGCTGGGCGTGGAACGTCTGTTCCTGACCATCATGACCGAAGCGTATGACGAGGAGCTGGTGGACGAAGCGAAGAACGATACCCGCGTGGTGCTGCGCCTGCATCCATTCCTCGCACCCTTCAAGGCTGCCGTGCTGCCGCTCTCCAAGAAGCTGAGCGAGCAGGCGGGCGCGCTCCATGATGAGCTCTCTAAAAAGTTCATGGTCGACTACGACGACGCGGGCTCCATCGGCAAGCGTTATCGCCGTCAGGATGAGATCGGCACCCCGTTCTGCATCACCTATGACTTCGACTCTCTCGAGGACAACTGCGTG
Organism: Oscillospiraceae bacterium; assembly: GCA_003499325.1. Classification (GTDB taxonomy): domain Bacteria; phylum Bacillota; class Clostridia; order Oscillospirales; family Acutalibacteraceae; genus Ruminococcoides. The sequence continues at coordinate 14,770 of DNIP01000092.1, read as the reverse complement.
ACCGTCCGCGACCGCGACACCATGCAGCAGGAACGCGTCGCCATCGCCGACCTCGATGCGTATATCGAAGGAAAAATCAGCTTCTGATCCTCTCTATGTCATTGCGAGGCTCCCAAATGCGTGTCGGAGCCGTGGCAATCCCACAAAGAGGATCTGCCACATTCCATACAAAACAAACGAACCCGACAGGTTTCATGCCTGTCGGGTTACTTTTTGCGTTGAAATACAATTTGTAGGGGAGGGGCTTGCTCCTCCCGAAGCGTGTGTCAAAATGATGACTTGTGCGGAGCAGATAAGGTTCTATCTCTTTGACCGCTATTGATTGTTGTCCAATGCCCTACCCGGGAGGAGCAAGCCCCTCCCCTACGGATATCGAAAACGCTCGACTATTCGGTTAACGCTTTATAGTCCTCAAATCGGTACGCGATCGCGTCGGCGCTGTGCGCGTCGGAGGACAGGACAAGCCTGCCGCCGTGCGCCTTGATATACGCGATCATCTCCTCACTCGGATAAGGTGAGGTGCGATAGCCGCGGGAGATCGCGCCGGTGTTGATCTCAAAGGGCACATCGTACTTTAGGAGTTCATCGACCGCCCTTTGCCATGCCGCGACATAGCGGGGGTGATGGGTGTCGAAGAGGACGTCGATTGTCTGCGGGACGTCGAGGGCGTCGTCCCCTACCTCGATGAACTTACTGATCAAGTCGAAATGTCCGATGATATCGCAGCCCGTCTTGTTGACAACGTCGGCGACCGTCTCGAAATACGCTTCACACAGGGCATAAACGTCACCGTCAAAATACTTTTGTACAGCGGCGCGGAGTATCTCGATACTCTCATCGACGGGGATATATTCGCCATCCGCCTTGATATAATGCACCGAGCCGATGACATAATCGAATTCGTCGGTCGGGTAGTCGGAATAATAATCCTGCTCCACGCCGCAGAGTACATGGATTTGGTCAAAGTATTTTGCGCGCAGATACCGCAGCTCGGCGATATAACGCGGCACCGCCGCCTTTTGCATACAGTAGCTTTCATCAAAAAAGGTGTAGCTGTGTCCGCTGATACCGACGGTGTTCAAGCCTTTCTCTATCGCAGAGAGGATCATATCTTCAGGCGTGCACGCCCCGTCGCAGTAGCAGGTGTGCATATGCAGATCCTTAGTTATCACCGGTCATCTTCTCCTGCTTGACTTTTTTGTCGATCACATGACGAGAGGCAAGCTCACGGTGGATATCCTCGAGCGAAATGCCCTGCTCGATCATCAGCACCATGACATGGTAGGCGAGGTCGGCGATCTCATAGATCGTTTCCTTCTTATCCTCGGCTTTGGCGGCAATGATGACCTCGGTGCATTCCTCGCCGACCTTTTTGAGAATCTTATCCAGACCCTTATCGAACAGATAGGTGGTGTAGGAGCCCTCCTGCGGATCGGTCTTGCGACCCTTGATCAGCTCGATCAAGCCCTCATACGAGAATTCCTTGAGCTCGTCGCTCTCCCATACGGGATTCGTAAAGCACGAGGTGGTGCCCATATGGCACGCGGGGCCGTCTGGCTCGACCATCACGACCAGCGCGTCCTTGTCGCAGTCGGCGGTGATGCTGACGATATGCTGATAGTTGCCCGAGGTCTCGCCCTTAAGCCACAGCTCTTGTCTGGAACGGCTCCAAAAGCAAGTGAGCCCCTTCTCCATCGAGATCTTGAGGCTTTCCTCGTTCATATATGCCACGGTGAGCACCTGCTTGGTAATGCTGTCCACCACCACGGCAGGGATCAGACCCTTTTCATCAAATTTGAGTTCGTTGATGTTGATCATAATGGTATTATCCTCCTGTCAATGTAGGGAACGGCGCTTGCCGACGTTCCGTTGGCAGAAGCGATTCATCCCTATCTATGGCTTTTTCTATGCTGTACGCCCGTCATTCTGCGGTACGTCATGAATGCCGTACCCTACAATAAACATTTGCGTTATCCTTACACCCTCGTGTTTATCCCTGCCTTCGCCATTTCCTCTTTCAGGTCCGCGATCTTGACCTCGCCAAAGTGGAAGATGGACGCCGCCAGTCCTGCATCGACCTTGGGTAAGGTCTTGAACAGGGTGATGAAATCCTCGATCTTACCCGCGCCGCCGGACGCGATCACGGGTACGTTCACGGCGTTAGACACCGCCTCGAGCATTTCGAGGTCAAAGCCCTGCTTCACGCCGTCGGTGTCGATGGAATTGAGCACGACCTCGCCTGCGCCGTTATCGACGCAGCGTTTGATCCAGGAGATCGCCTCCATGCCCGTGTCCTCTCTGCCGCCCTTGGCATAGACACGGAATTCGCCGTCCTGCCGCTTGACGTCCGCGGAGATGACCACGCACTGATCGCCGTAGCGCTTCGCCGCCTGATAGATCAGGTCGGGGTTGCGGATCGCGCCGGAGTTCACGCTGACCTTATCCGCGCCGCATTTTAAGACACGGTCAAAGTCATCGATGGTATTGATCCCTCCTCCGACAGTCAGAGGAATAAAAACACGACGCGCCGTGTCGGTGAGGATATCGGTGAACAGCGCCCTGCCCTCGGCGGACGCGGTGATATCGTAGAACACCAGTTCATCCGCGCCGCAGGAGCTGTAATACTGCGCGAGCTCCACGGGGGACGCGACGTCGCTGAGCCCCTCAAAGTTCACGCCCTTGACGACCCTGCCGTTTTTGACGTCCAGACAGGGGATGATGCGTTTTGTGATCATTGTACCGCCTCCACTGCCTTTTTCAGGTCGATCGCGCCGGTGTAGTACGCCTTGCCGATAATCGCGCCGTATAGATCCATCTCTTTGAGCGCGGTGATATCGTCCATCGAGCTCACGCCGCCCGAGGCGGTGATATCCACATGATAGCGGCGGCTCATGGTGCGGTACAGCGACAGGTTGGTGCCGCGCATCGCGCCGTCGCGGTTGATGTCGGTGCAGATGATGGTCTTGACGCCGATATTCTGCATCTTCTCAAAGAACTCGTCAACAGTCACCTGAGAGCGCTCCAGCCATCCTTTAACGGCGATAAAGCCCTCGCGGATATCCGCGCCCACGGCGACACGCTCGCCGTATTTTTTGACGGCTTCACGCAAAAACGCTTCGTCCTCAATCGCCGCCGTGCCGAGGATCACGCGGTCGATACCGGCACTCAGATAGCGGTCAACGACCTCCATATTGCGGATGCCGCCGCCGACCTCACAGAACAAGCGTGACTGTTGTTTTATTTTCATAACGGTATCGAAATTAGGGGTGCCGCCGTCACGGGCGCCCTCAAGATCCACGATGTGGATATGGGTCGCGCCGCAGTTTTTGAAATCCAGCGCGATCTGTTCGGGATGATCGCTGTAAACGGTCATCTGATCATAATCGCCCTTATACAGGCGCACCGCCTTGCCGCCGACAATGTCGATTGCGGGGAATAATATCATAAGTACATAACCTCCTTAGAAAGAAATAGCGATCACGCTATATCTCTTTGGATAAGCACATTGAGTGAGGAGTTAGGAGTGAGGAGTTGATGGTGGGCGTTGCCCACACCCATTTATAATTTGTAAATTCGTAATATCAATTCAAAACGCGTTAGCGTTTCCCGAAACTCCTCACTCCTAACTCCTCACTCCTAACTGACTTATATCTCACAAAATGCTTTCAAAATCTTCAAGCCTACCTCGCCGCTTTTTTCGGGGTGAAACTGGCAGCCGTAGACGTTGCCCTTTTCCACCGAGGCGGTCAGCTCGGCGCTGTACTCGGCAACCGCGGTCACGCTGTCGGCGCAGTCGGTCGCGTAGTAGGAATGGACAAAATAAACGCAGTCGCCGTCGTTCAGATATTTGAACAGGGGACTTTGCTTTTTCACGATCAAGCGGTTCCAGCCGATATGCGGGATCTTGAGCTCCTTGTCGATCACCTCGGCGATCGGGCGCACATTGCCGCTGATCAGTCCGAGGCCGTCATGCTCACCGTACTCATAGCTCTTGTCAAAAAGCAGCTGCATACCCAGACAAATGCCCATCAGCGGCTTGCCCGCGGCAGCCTCGCGCTTGATGACCTCCGCCATGCCGCTGTCGCTGAGCTTCCGTGCCGCGTCCTCAAATGCGCCGACGCCGGGTAAGATCAGGCGGTCAGCCTGAGAGATGACGGCTGAATCCGACGTAACAACCGCTTCGCTGCCGATCGCCGCAAAGGATGATTGCAGTGAGAAGAGGTTGCCCACGCCGTAGTCGATGATGGCGATCATCACAGCACCCCCTTGGTGGACGGGATCTCGTCGCGGAAGTTTTCATCGATCGCGACAGCCTGTTTCATGGTTCTGCCGAAGGATTTGAACGTGCCCTCGATAATGTGATGGCTGTTTTTGCCCTCGAGCTGTTTGAGGTGCAGGGTGAGGTTCGCGTTGCGGACAAAGCCGAGGAAGAATTCTTCGGTGAGCTCCGTATCGAATGTCCCGACCTTTTGGGTGGGGATCTGTAAGTCATAATTGAGATAGCTCCTGCCGGAGATATCCACGGCGGAGAGGATGAGCGTTTCATCCATCGGCAGGATGAAGCTGCCGTAACGGACGATGCCGCGCTTGTCGCCGAGCGCCTGCTCGAATGCCTGTCCCAGCGCGATACCGATATCCTCCACGCTGTGGTGGTCGTCAACCTCGGTGTCGCCGTTGCAGGTCAGCTCCAGATCAAAGCGCCCGTGCTTTGCGAACAGGGTCAGCATATGGTCAAGGAAGCCGACGCCGCTGTGTATTGCGCTTTTGCCTGTTCCGTCGAGGTTGAGGGTCAGGCGGATGTCCGTTTCTTTGGTGGTGCGTGTGATCTGAGCGGTTCTCATGCGGTTTCCTCCATGATTTCTCTGATGTTTTGGAGCAAAATATCGATCTGCTCCTTGGTGCCGACGGTGATGCGGTTATAGTCTTTGATGCGCTTCTTGCTAAAGTGGCGGATCAGCACGCCGCGTTCCTTTAGTGCGGCATAGAGCCTGCCGCCGTCGATCTGCGGATGCTTGGCAAAGACAAAGTTCGCCGTCGACGGTGTATGTACAAAGCCCAGCTTTTCCAGCTCGGCGGTGAGATACGCGCGGTTCTCGATGATCGTTCTGCAATTCTTCTTCGTGTAGTCATCGTCGAGGAGCGTACCCACGCCCGCCGCTTGGGTCATGCTGTTGACGTTGTAGGGGTTGGTGGAATATTTGATCGTGTTCAGATCCTGTATCAAGGAGCGGTTGCCCATCGCCATACCCAGTCGACCGCCCGCGAGTGACCGCGACTTGGAGAAGGTCTGGGTGACGAGCAGGTTGTCATATTGATGGATCAAACCGACGGCGCTGTCTGTGCCAAAGTCGACATAGGCTTCATCCACGATCACAACATTGTCGGGATTGGATTTCAAAATCCTCTCGATATCCGAAAGGCACAGCGGGATACCCGTCGGCGCGTTGGGATTGGCGATGAAGATCGTCTTATTGATACCGCAGTAGTCCTCCACATCGATGGTGAAATCCTCCTTGAGCGGGATCTCGGTAAAGGGCACATGATTGAGCGCCGCGAACACGGGATAAAAGCCGTAGGTGATATCGGGAAAGGCGGCGGGATGCTCATCGTCACAGAACGCCATGAACGCGAAATTCAGCGCGTCATCCGATCCGTTGGTGAACAGTACCTCATCCTTGTCGAGCTCATAGCGCTTAGTGAATTCGCGCGTGAGCACGGTGCAGTCGGGGTCACAATAGAGCTGTAACCGCTGTGCCGCATCCGCCGCATAGGCGAGCGCCTTCTCCGACGGCGGGAAAGGGCTTTCGTTGGTATTGAGCTTGGTGTACTGCATATCCTTGGGCTGTTCGCCCGGGGTATATGCCTCTAAATGGTTGTATTTCTGACTGAAAAATCGGCTCATGCCTCATCCTCCGGACGGGTTCGGATCACCGCGGACTTGGCGTGACCGGTGAGCCCCTCTTTTCTCGCGAAGAAGGCGACGTCCTCGGCTACACGCTTCAAGGCGTCGGCGGTGTAATAGGTATACTGGGTCTTTTTAACAAAGTCATCGACGGACAAGGGGCTGGAGAATTTCGCCGTGCCCGAGGTGGGCAGGGTGTGGTTGGGACCCGCGAAATAATCGCCGAGCGCCTCGGGGCAGTTGCGCCCCATGAAGATAGAGCCCGCGTGACGGATCTTATCGAGCCAATCAAAGGGATTATCTACGCAGAGTTCCAGATGCTCGGGCGCGATCTCGTTGGCGATATCGACGACGACGTTGAGGTTGTCGGCGACAATGATCTTGCCGTTATTGTCGATGGACGCGCGCGCGATCTCGGCGCGGTCGAGCAGGGGGATCTGCCGTTCGAGCTCCTCGGATACCGCCTGTGCTAAGCTCATGCTGTCGGTGACCAGCACCGCGGAGGCGTTCTTGTCATGCTCCGCCTGACTGAGCAGATCAGCCGCGACATAGCGGGGGTTGGACTTTTCATCCGCGACGACCAAGATCTCGCTCGGGCCCGCGATCATGTCGATGGAAACTGTGCCGAAGACCTGCTTCTTCGCCTCGGCAACAAAGGCGTTGCCGGGGCCGACGATCTTGTCCACCTTGGGAACGCTCTCGGTGCCGTACGCCAAAGCGGCGATTGCCTGTGCGCCGCCGACCTTGAAGATTTTATCGATACCGGCAACGGACGCCGCCGCTAAGATGGCGGGATTCACCTTGCCGTCAGCCGAGGGCGGTGTGACCATCACGACCTCTTTGACGCCTGCGATCTTTGCCGGGATCGCGTCCATCAGCACGGTGGACGGATACGCCGCCGTACCGCCGGGGACATAGAGACCGGCGCGGTCGACGGGGATGATCTTCTGCCCCATGACGATGCCGTCCTCATCGTTGATGATGAAGCTCTGTCGCTTTTGCGCCTCGTGGAATTTGCGGATGTTCTTGGCGGCACGCTCGAGGATGTCGATAAACCGCGGCTCAACGACGGAGCGCGCCTCCTCGATCTCTTCCTTTGTGACCTGCAAGGCGCTCAGCTGCGCCTTATCAAAGCGTGCGGTGTAGTCAAAGAGCGCCTTATCGCCGCATTCTCTGACCGTCTTGATAATATCGGAAACGACGTCCTCCACCGACGAGGTCGGCTCAAAGCGCGAAAAAATCTCGTCATAGGACAGTTCGTTGTAGTTGAGTATTTTGATCATAGGTACCTCCGGTTAATGAGGAATGAGGAGTTAGGAATTAGGAATTGTGGGCGAACGCTGTCCTCACCTGATTGATAGGTTGTAAGCAAGCGTAACTACAAATCAAAAACGCGTCAGCGTTTCCCTTCATTCCTAATTTCTCATTCCTCATTCCTAATTCTTCTTCAATTCATGCGCGATCTTGGTGATATTATCGCCCTTGAACTTATAACTGCTCTTGTTCGCGATCAGGCGCGCGGAGATCGGAACGATGGTCTCAACCACTTCGAGGTTGTTCTCCTTGAGGGTGGTGCCGGTCTCGACGATATCGACGATCACGTCGGTCAGCCCTAAGATGGGCGCGATCTCGATGGAGCCGTTGAGGTGGACGATATCGATATCTCTGCCCTTCTGCGCGTAATGATCCGCGGCGATCTTCGAGAACTTGGTCGCCACGCGCAGGGTGCGGCTCCTGTCATCCTCAAAGCCCTTGGGAGCGGCGACCGCCATGCGGCATTTGCCGAACTTGAGGTCGAGCAGCTCGTATACCTCCGGCTCATATTCGAGCAAAATATCCTTGCCCGCAACGCCGATATCCGCGGCGCCGCGCTCGACGTAGATCGCAACGTCGCTGGGCTTGACCCAGAAATAGCGCACACCCGCCTCGGGATTCTCAAAAATCAGCTTGCGGTTATTCTCCTTGATGGACGGACAGGGAAAGCCCGCCGCCTCAAACATTGCGTAGACCTTCTCACCGAGCCTGCCCTTGGGCAGCGCCACATTGAGCATGGTGTCCTGCGGGATATCCCCCGCGGTCGTCTCCTCGACGCGCTCGAGCATATCGAGGTAAACGGCGAAGCCGACCGCCTTACTGCCGCGCTTCATGCGGCGCAGGAGCTTGTCGTATCTGCCGCCGGAGAGCACGCTGTCGGGCACGCCGCTCACAAAGCCCTTGAAGATCACGCCGTTATAATAACCGCGGTCGCTCACGACCGAAAAGTCGATCTGTATCTTAGAGAGCAACCCGGTTCCGTTAAACACGGACAGCGCCTCGCTCAATTCCTCATACGCGGCACGACAGCCGAGAGCATCACACAGATCGCTCAGCCTCGGGAGCACTCTGTCGGGAGCGCCGCAAAGCGTCAATAATGCGATCAGGCTGTCGGCGGTTTTCGGATCAATGCCGTTATCCTCGCAGATCGAGAGGATGCCGTGGGCGTTCTTCTCGCTCACGCACTTGACGAGCTCTTCTTGTAAATGCTTGCTGTCGGTGATTTTTTCGACCGCGGCGTTGAGAATATCAAGGTCGGACACATCGAGCACAAAGCTCTTGCCGATCAGCTCAAGGCTCTGTGCCGCGAGGATCAGGCTCTCGCCGACGAGGGCGTTATCTACCTCGCCGATACACTCTACGCCCGCCTGCATGATCTCCTTATACCCGTCCGCACCCTTAGAAACGCGGTACACGTTCTCGTTATAATAGAGCTTGCGAGTCGTGCCGTCGGTATGGTTCTTGATGATGGAGAGGGTCACATCGGGCTTGAGCGCTTTGAGCTTGCCGCTGAGATCGGTGAAGGTGATAACGCGGTCGGAGACCAAGAAATCCTTGTTGCGGCTGTAGAGATCGTAGTCCTCAAATTTACTCATGCGATACGGCTGATAGCCGTTTTTGCTGTATAGCTCTCGGAGTGAGAAGGTCAGGCGTTCGGCGTTGCTGAGCACGCTGTCGTTAATGTTCATTCCTGCTCCTCCTTCATGCGGTCGATCACGGCGCGATAGCCGCCCGCTCCGTAGTTCAGACAACGGCTCACGCGGCTGATGGTGGCGGTGGAAACGCCGATCTGCTCGCTGATCTTCTGATAGCTCACGCCCTCATCGATCAAAAAAGCGGTGTCGAGCCGCTGGCACATATCGCGCAGCTCGGTGATCGTGCAAAGATCTTCAAAAAAATTGTAGCATTCGTCGGTATCTTTCAGGCGCAGGATCGCCTCAAAGAGCCTGTCGGCTGACGGAGAATGGTTCATATAATATACCTCTTTTTAGTTAGGAGTGAGGAGTTAGGAGTGAGGAATGAGGAGTGAATGGTGGGCGTTGCCCACACCCATTTGTAAATGTATCAGCAACGCTTCCGAATCATCTTTTAGGAATCCAAAGCACGAAGTGCTTCCCAAAACTTCTAACTCCTCACTCCTAACTCCTCATTTTCAAAATCAGTTTATCACTTTATCATGATAAAGTCAAGATCACGACACTACTTTCATCATCTTGACGGATAGCAAAAGATATGTGTATAACTTTTTGGATAATACCATAACAAAAGGGCAGATGACCTGCCCTTGCTTCATAAAAGTTAACAGCTTTATTTGCGGTACATCGGCAAGCGCCGTACCCTACGATTCTATTTCTACTTCGCCCTCAAACACGGTGGACGCGGGGCCTGTCATGATGACGGTGTCGTCGGTATAGCGGATGACCAGATCGCCGCCGCGCAGGTGCACGGTGATGTCGTCACCCTTTTTGCAATAGCCGTTCAGGCATGCCGCTACGGCGGTCGCGCAGGCGCCTGTACCGCACGCCCAGGTCTCACCCGAGCCGCGCTCCCATACGCGCATTTGCAGGGTATGGTCGTCGATGACCCTGACGAACTCCGTGTTCACCCGCTCGGGGAAAATGGAATGATTCTCAAAATGCGGGCCGAGCTTCTCGAGCGCCAGACTGTCCACATCGTCCACAAAGGTCACGCAGTGCGGGTTGCCCATCGAAACGGCGGTGACGTTCCATTCTTTGCCGTCTACCGTCAGGGGCGCGTCGATCATCCTGTCTCCGTCGTAGTTTACGGGGATGGCAGCGGGGCTCAGGATCGCCGCCCCCATATCGACGCGGGCGGACTGCACCTTGCCGTCCCGGACGGTCAGCTCCAGCGTCTTGATCCCGCTGAGCGTATCGATGGTGACGGTGGTTTTATCGGGAGGCACCAGCCCCTTGTCATAGACGAACTTACCGACGCAGCGGATGCCGTTGCCGCACATCTTGCCCTCACTGCCGTCGGCGTTGAAGATGCGCATTTTCGCGTCGGCGACCTCGGACGGACACACGAGGATGATACCGTCGCCGCCGATCCCGGTGCGGCGGTCGCTCAGGCGGATCGCGAGCTGCTCCCAATCCTCCTCGGGCTGGTCAAATGTGCTGATATAAACATAATCGTTCGAGATGCCGTGCATCTTTGTAAAACGCAGTTTTTTCATCATTATCACCCTTTCGGGTCAATTATACAGAGATTTTGTGATAAAGTCAACAAAGAGAAAGTCTGCGGTTGTAGTTGACACGGACGGCGGAATCGAATATACTTTAGTATGAATAATTAAGAATGAGGAATTAGGAGTTAGGAATGAGGAATTAAGGAAACGCGTTACCGCGTTTTGGTTTTATATTGGCGTTTGTTCAACAATTACAAATCAGGTGCGGACAGCGTCCGCCCGCAATTCCTAATTCCATCATTTCTAACGATTCCTAATTGACACGGAGGTATACAATGATTGATGTACCCGGCATTTTTGCCTCAAATGTATTCAACGACGAGAAGATGCGCGTCCGACTGACGCAGGACGTGTATGACGCCTACCGCGAGAGCATTGAGAACGGTATTCCGCTCGATCTCAAGGTCGCGAACGCCGTTGCCGACGCGATGAAGGAGTGGGCGATCGAAAAGGGCTGTACCCACTACACTCACTGGTTCCAGCCGATGACCGGCATCACCGCCGAAAAGCACGACAGCTTCATCTCTCCTCACGCGGACGGTCATGTCATCATGGAGTTCTCGGGCAAGGAGCTGATTAAGGGCGAGCCCGACGCGTCCTCCTTCCCTTCGGGCGGTATCCGCGCCACCTTTGAGGCGCGCGGCTATACCACATGGGATCCCACCTCGCCCGCGTTCGTCAAGGACAATACCCTGTGCATTCCCACCGCGTTCATGTCCTACACCGGCGACGTGCTGGACAAAAAGACGCCCCTGCTGCGTTCGATGAACCGCATCAATCACGAGAGCGTGCGCATCCTGCACCTCTTCGGCAAGACCGACGTCACCCGCGTGGACGCGACCGTCGGCCCCGAGCAGGAATACTTTTTGATCGACAAGGATGTTTACGAACGCCGCAAGGATCTGAAATACACCGGCCGCACCCTCTTCGGCGCGCGCTCGCCCAAGGGTCAGCAGCTCGACGACCACTACTTCGGCGCGATCAAACAGCGCGTCAAGGCGTTCATGGCGGAGCTGAACGAGGAGCTGTGGAAGCTGGGTATCTACGCCAAGACCGAGCACAACGAGGTCGCGCCCGCACAGCACGAGCTGGCGCCGATCTTCACCACCGTCAACATCGCCGCCGACCACAATCAGCTCACCATGGAGCTGATGAAGCGCATCGCCAGAAAGCACGGCATGGTGTGCCTGCTGCACGAAAAGCCCTTCAAGGGCGTGAACGGCTCCGGTAAGCACAACAACTGGTCGCTGTCCACCAACACGGGTGAGAATCTCTTGAAGCCCGGCAAAAAGCCGGAGGAGAACACCCAGTTCCTGCTGTTCCTGACCGCAGTGATCACTGCGGTAGACGACTACCAAGACCTGCTGCGCCTGTCCGTCGCGACCGCCGGCAACGATCACCGCATGGGCGGTGACGAAGCGCCGCCGTTCATCATCTCAATGTTCTTGGGCGACGATCTGGAGGCGATCGTCGAGGCGATCATCAACCGCGAGGAGTACGAGAGCCAGGGCAAGGTCGTCATGAATACGGGCGCCGAGGCGCTGCCCGAGATCCGCAAGGATACCACCGACCGCAACCGCACCTCGCCCTTTGCCTTTACGGGCAACAAGTTCGAATTCCGCTCCCTCGGCTCGGCACTGAATATCTCCTGCCCCAACATGATGCTCAACACCATGGTCGCGGATGTGCTGTCGAGCTTCTCCGACGAGCTGGAGAACGCGTCTGACTTTGACGCCGCGGTACGCCGCCTGATCCGCAAGAATCTCAAAAAGCACCGCCGCATCATCTTCAACGGCGACGGCTACACCGACGAGTGGGTCGCCGAGGCGGAACAGCGCGGATTGCTCAACCTGAAATCAACCCCCGAGGCGCTGAAAAAATATACCCTCAAGAAGAACCTCGAGCTCTTCAAGCGCAACAACATCTTCAACGAGACCGAGGTCAAGGCGCGTCAGGAGATCCTGCTTGAGAACTACATCAACATCATCGACCTCGAGGCGCTGACCATGCTCGATATGGCGAAGAAGGATATCCTCCCCGCCGTGTCCGCCTTTACGGGCGAGCTCGCCGAGACCGTCCGCCGCAAGCGCGCGGTATCCGACGACATCCGCGTGGACGCCGAGGTCAAGCTGCTCTCGAAGCTCAGCGACCTGCTGTCGCGGTTCAGCGAGAAGATCGACGAGCTGGATTCTAAGGTCGGCGGCTCCATCGCCTACCGCAAGAATATCCAAAGCCACGCCGAATACTGCTGTAACGAGATGCTCACGACCATGACCGAGCTGCGCGCGATCTCCGACGAGATGGAAATGTGCACCGACGGCAAATACTGGCCCTATCCGAGCTATGGTCAACTGCTGTTCAGTGTACAATAATAACGATCGCGATCACGTGCGTAACAAAGATGATATGAAGAACCCCCTGCATTCGCTAAAAGCGTTTGCAGGGGGTTTTGTGTTATGGTCAAAAATGCCGATCAGTTTCTTCTGAGCATGGCGCTGACCTTGCCGAGATAGCCGAGATACAGGATATAGGCGATGACGGTCAGGATCAGGATAATGACGGTCACGATCATGGTGATCGTATCAAGGATCGATTCGTTCATAAAGATCTTGAACACTCTGCCGACGATGATCAGGCTGATATTCAGAGTATAAACAGTGCCGATGATCTTGATGATCGTATTGCCGCGCGCCACGAGGTCGTCTCTGCGGCACTGATAGGACAGCTCGGCGAGTCCGTTGATCGTGGAGGTCATCACCAGCAGCTGCATCAGCTCGGCAATCGCGATCACAATCGTATAGATCCAATCCATCACGGTACCGGTTTGGCTCTGCAAAAAGGCACCGATCACATAGAGAACGACCGAGATGATTGCGTAGATGATGGCGCGGGTGAAGTATTCTTCGTCGCCTGCCGCCTGTATGTAGCCAATGATCTTGAAGAGTCCCGCGAACAGCAGCAGCGCCGCAGCGGCGATCGCGAGGATTGTCACCGGTTGGGAGGGTGATTGCATCAGAGCTTTAAGATCAAGATTCTCGATACTGCCTGCTTTTGTGACGAGAACGGTGAGAATACTTGACGCCACAGAGGCGATCAGGGTACAGATCTCGGCGATAAAGATTTTTGTCACGCCTTTTCGGGCTTTGGGAAACATCATAATCGTACACTCCTTTCCAAATTAACTTTATCATAATATATGATCGGCAAAAAATCAAGGGAGCAGATTGAGATTCATACTAAGTAGCAATAAAACACTTTAATATCTATTGCGGAGAATTCCGCATAACTGCGTTGTCAGTCTTGACAGGCGCCAGCCTGCCTGCGCCCTCCGCCTTGTTATGCGAAATTCTCCGCTAATATCTTTTTAAAGCTTTTTATTGCTACTTAGTATCATTTGTTTCAGTGCGCACGATGATCTCTTGAAACTGCCGAATAAAAACGATAAGGGAGGAACATTTTGAACATGCCCCTCCCCTGTTGTTTTGTTTATTATTCTACCATAATACACTACTTCCGACTCACCGTCGATAGACGCAATCCGTACCATCAAACGATACAAAAGGCGTAACCGAAAGATTCCATTTCGACCCGCCGTTGATGTCAGGCTCCGTATCAACCAACCTCGCAAAAGGCGGAACAAAGACACACTGTGTCCCGTGTCAGCAGAACAAAGCGGCACACCGCTCAGCGGTCTTCTCGGAAGTAGGAGAGGCCGAGCGCCTCGGGCGGCTGACTCTCGCGCTTGTTGCGCATGGAGTTGATAATCAGCACCAGCACGGTGACGACGTAGGGCGCCATCTTGATCAGCTCCTGCGTGCTCATGTCCACGGGGATGAACGGGAAGAACTGGTTGAGGTAGTTGTGGATGATGTACAGACCGCCGAAGAGGATGGAACCGATGATAGCAAAGTTCGGCTTCCAGACAGTGAAGATAACCAGCGCGATCGCCAGCCATCCGCGGTCGCCGAAGCCATCGTTCGACCATACGCCGCTGACATAGTCCATAACGTAGTACAAACCGCCCAGACCCGCGATCATACTGCCGATGCAGGTGGCAAAATACTTATAGCGAGATACGTTAACGCCCGCCGCGTCCGCGGTAGCCGGGTTCTCGCCGACCGCGCGCAGGTTCAGACCGGTGCGCGTCTTTTTCAGGAACAGCGAGGCCACGATCGCAATGATGACCGCAAGATACGCGAGAAAGCCGTAGCTGAGGAAGATCTCACCGAACCATCCCATACTATCGGCAAAGGGCAGGTGCGCGGAAAAGAATTTTGAGGTCGTGCTCAGGGTGATGGACGGCACGTCAGCGCCGACTATCTTAATCAGCGAGCCGCCGAAGAAGTTGC